>JAAZFK010000166.1 GCA_012511735.1 Clostridiaceae bacterium
ACACCGGCATTCAGACAGTTCTCCCGAACATCTTTTCAATCTGAGTGCGGCTCATCCGCAGGGCAACCGGCCGGCCGTGCGGACAGTGGTAAGGATTTGAACGCAAGGTCAGGTCTTTGATCAGGATGCGGATCTCGTCTTCTGAGAGACGATCATTGGCCTTGACGGCAGCCTTACAGGCGATCTGATGCAGGATATCTGATTGGTCGACGGTCCGCCCTGTTTGTCGGGCGAGCATCAGCATGTCAAGGGCTGCCCGGAAGGCGGCGGACGGATCAATGGAGGAGGAATCCGTGGTCCTGGCGGAGGGAACAGCTCTCAAAGCGATGACCCGGCCGCCGAAAGGTTCAAAATCAAAGCCCAGAGCTTCGAAGTAATCAGGCTCTTCTTCAAGCACCAGCAACTCCTCCTGGCTGACTTCAATCCGAAGCGGCGTTAAAAGGGTCTGTCCGGGAACCCGTCGGCCACTCTCCTCCTGACGCTGCAGGAGCCGTTCATACAGAACACGTTCATGGGCCGCGTGCTGGTCGATCATGATCAGGGATTCACCATCATCGAGCAGGATGTATGTATCAAGGAAGGTGCCGATCAGCCTGGCTTCGAGCAGGGCGCTGACTGACTCATCCCTGGCGGGCGCCTTCTTCGGGGGTTCAGCCGGCGGAGGCACTTCTTTGAACTCGATGCCGGCATCTTGTCGGACCTGAGCCGAATAGTCTTCTACGTCTTGCTTGAGCCGGGCAACCGGATGCTCAGACCGGTCACGGGCCAGTTGGTCGACTCCCAACTGGACAGGAGGGCTGCTTTCAGGATCCGCGGCTTGTTCGTCAAGCGCTTGTCCGGTGACAGACGCGATCGCCCCCTCTCGCTCCAGCGTAGCTCTGATCGCGTGAAAAACGGACCGAAAAACGGTCCGGTCTTCCCAGAAACGGACTTCAGTCTTTTGAGGGTGAACATTAATGTCGACCAGGTTGGGTGCAATGGTCAGTTTCAGCACCAACTGGGGAAAACGGCCCTTCATGAACCAGGTCTTACAAGCCTCATCCACCGCGCTTCGCAGAATACCCGACTGGATGACACGGCCGTTCACCATGAAGACCTGTCGACCGCGGTTATGCCTTGAGGCCGATGGCCCGGTCATGAACCCCTCCACCTTGACAGCGGGGTCATCGCCCGCAACCGGTTTCATTTCACCCGCGGCCTCATGACCAAAGACAGCGTAAATCGCGCTCAGAAGTTCGTTATCGCCCGGGGTGTAGAGGAGTTCGCGGCCATCGTTCTCCCGCTCCAGCCGGAAAGATACATCAGGCCGCGTCAGGGCGATTTTACCGGTAATGGCGACAATGGCCCCGGTTTCTGCTGCGTCCGTGCGCAAAAATTTGTAGCGGGCCGGGGTGTTGAAAAAGAGATCCCGGCAGGTCACCGTGGTACCGGGAGCTGCCGAACAGGGGCCTTCGAAAGTCTTCTCCCCTCCTTCAACAGTCAGGCAGCTTCCCTGAGGGTCATCCCTTCGCCTGGTGCGAAGTTCAACACGTGAGACAGCGGCGATGGATGGCAGCGCCTCGCCACGAAATCCCATGGTGTGGAGCCGGAAGAGATCGTCAGTTTGAGCCAACTTGCTGGTGGCGTGACTCTCCAGGGCCAGTCGCGCGTCTTCCGGGTCCATGCCCGCCCCGTCATCCTGGCAGGATAATTTTTTGATGCCGCCATTTTCTATCGAAAGCCGGATGATGGAGGCGCCCGCGTCCAGGGCATTTTCCATCAGTTCCTTGGCAACCGAGGCAGGCCGTTCGATGACTTCCCCAGCCGCGATACTGTTTATGGTCTGTTTGTCGAGCTTGCGGATGGTGGCCATGAGTCAGTCCTCCCCGTCTCCGGTCGTTTGTCTTCTGCGTCGGGACGCCAGGTCTTTGAGATCGACCAGGAGGCCGTAGGCCTCGACAGGCCGCATCTGATCAATGTCAGCCTCATCCAGCAAGCGGATGACCTCATCCGCCGTACGGACGGACTGGGCACCGCTGAACAGATCCTGTTGGCCGTCCATGGTTCTGGATCGTTGCCTGACGATTCTCCGTTTATTTTGGCCTGACGCCTCCAGATGCGCCATCAGTTCCCGCGCGCGATCGACAACCGAATCCGGGATGCCCGCGAGTTTGGCCACATCAATGCCGTAGCTCTCGTTGGCGCCTCCTGGCCTTACCTGGTGCAGGAAGATGATCTCCCCTTTTTCTTCCGCCACATCAAAATGGGCATTGAAGACGCCGGGCAGTTTGTTTCCAAGGTCGATCAATTCATGGTAGTGGGTGGCAAAGAGCGCACGCGCGCCCAACATGGCGGGATCCGAGATATGCTCGACCACGGCCCATGCGATCGACAGGCCGTCCGCTGTGCCCGTACCGCGCCCGATCTCATCCATGATAAGCAGGCTGTCGGGGGTGGCCTGATCCAGAATAGAGGCAAGCTCACTCATCTCCACCATGAAGGTGGACTGTCCCCCCGCCAGGTCATCCGAGGCGCCGACCCGGGTCATGATCCGGTCAACGATCCCGACCAGGGCTGATTCCGCCGGGACAAAGCTGCCGATCTGAGCCAGAAGAACCACGATGGCGGTCTGTCGCATGTAAGTCGATTTTCCCGACATGTTGGGACCGGTCAGCACCATGGCCCGCCGGTCTTTCCCATCCAGATCGAGATCGTTTGCGACAAACTCTCCCTGGGCACCAAGCGTCTGTTCCACTACCGCGTGCCGACCGCCCATGATGACCAATTCCCGGCTTTCAGTGACGACTGGCCGGCAATATTTTTGCTTGTCCGCCAGCTCAGCCAGGGACAAAAGCACATCCAGTTTTGCCAGTGACCGGGCTGTCGATTGAAGTTCCGGCAGCCTGTCCGCTACCTGATCTCGCAAATCCAAAAACAGCTGGTGTTCCAGGGCTTTTTTCTTTTGTTCAGCCCCCAGGATCCTGTCTTCTTTTTCCTTCAACTGTGTGGTGATGAAACGTTCGGCGTTGACCAGGGTCTGTTTGCGGACGAAATGATCGGGTACCTTATCCAGCTGGGCCCGCGATACTTCAAAATAGTAACCAAAGACCCGGTTATAACCGACCTTAAGATTCTTGATACCGGTCGCCTGCCGTTCTTCGGTCTCCAATGAAAGGATGTAGTCCCTGCCGTGTTCAGTCGCGTCCGCCAGTTCATCGACTTCAGCGTTGAAGCCTTTTTTGAAGATGCCCCCCTCAGTGATCAGGAGAGGCGGATCGTCAGCCAGGGCGCGGGTAAGAAGCGCGGCCAGGTCACCTAATTCATGGATGGAATCCCGAAGCTGTGATAAACCGCTGTCCTCATAGACTTCAAGCAATTCCCGCAAACCGGGCAATCTGTCCAGGACCTTCAAGAGCGCTGCCAGGTCGCGTGGCGTCACCGCCCCCGCGGCGATTCTGCCTGAGAGGCGCTCGATATCATAAAGGCCGGTCAGCGCGTCCCGAAGTGATTGTCTGGAGACGAACTGCTCGACCAGGGCGGCCACCGATGACTGGCGGGCCAGGATCCTTGTCGGGTCAACCAGTGGCTGTTCGAGCCAGGCGCGCAGGAGTCTGGCGCCCATGGCCGTCTTGGTGCGGTCAATCGCCCACAAGAGGCTTCCCCGTCGTTTGCGGTCACGGATGGTTTCGGTCAGTTCCAGATTGGTCCGACTCGCCCTGTCGAGCAGCATGTAATCCTGAAGCAGATAAGGCTTGATCTCGCCGATCTGCTCCGGCACTTGTTTTTGCGTGTCTTCCAGATAAGTGAGTAAGGCGGCTGAAGCCCGGGGCCAAAGTCTTTGGGAGGCACCGAAAGACAGGCTTTTCTGTCTGGCGTTTTCCAGGGAAAAGGCGCTCTCTCCCAGAATAGTGAAAGTCACCTGGCTCCGGTTGGCCAGGTCGAGAAAGCGTTTGTTGGTTGCGAATGATTCATTGACCAGATACTCGACCGGCTTCAGCCGTGACAGCTCATCGAAGAGCTGTTCCTCCGCCTGGCTGGAAATCATTTCCGTCGTTTCGAACCGTCCGGATGACAGGTCGCAGGCCGCGAGACCGAAGGCAGCTCCAGTCTGGCAGACCGCACACAGATAACGGTAAGTCATGGCATCAAGCAGGTCGGGATCGATCTGGGTTCCGGGTGTCAAGACCCGGACTACCTGCCGGTCGACCAGACCCTTGGCCTGGGCGGGATCTTCGACCTGGTCACAGATCGCCACCTTATAACCTCTGGCAAGCAAGCGCTTGAGGTAGTTACCGGCCGCGTGGTGAGGTACCCCGCACATGGGGGCCCTTTCCTCCAAACCACAATCCCTGCCGGTCAAGGCAAGCTCAAGCTCACGGGATGCGACCAGGGCATCGTCGAAGAAAAGTTCGTAGAAGTCACCCAGTCGGAAAAATATCAGACAATCGGGGTACTTTTCCTTTTCCTCGATTAATTGACGCATCATGGGGGTGACACGCGTTTTATCTACCTGGTCGAACGTCAGATGCATCTTGCTTCAGGCCTCCTCTTGATCATTCTAAGGGATGTCAGCATGACCTTCCAGGGAGAAGGAGCCGGCCTTCACGATCTTCACGCGAACGAAAGACCCCACGTATGGATTGACATGATCTGTTCCATCTGCCTGTAAAGATGTACTATCGTCAAAAGAAACGTTGACCAGCCGGTCGTCTCTGGTTCTGCCTGACAGGATCCTGGGATCACGTCTGCTGGGACCGTCAAGGAGCACTTCAACCGTCTTACCCAAAAGAGACCGGTTGGATTCCAGACTGATTTGATTCTGCAGTTCAACCAGCCGCTCGAACCGCCCCTGTACCAGATCCCTGTCCCCCTGATCGTAGAGGGAAGCCGCGGGAGTCCCGCTTCTTGGACTGTAGAGGAAGGTGAAAGCAGCGTCAAAGCGCGCCTCTTCCATGACCCGCAAGGTCGCCTCGAAGTCCTCTTCATCTTCACCAGGGAATCCGACAATCAAATCTGTCGTAATGGTCAATCCCGGACGGCTGTCCCTTAAGCGGTGAACCCGGTCGAGAAAATGGGCTGCCGTATACTTGCGGTTCATCTTTTTCAAAATACGGTCGCTACCGGATTGGATGGGCAGGTGGACGTGCGGCTCAATCACAGGATAGCTGCCAATGACCTCAATCAACTCGTCGGACAAATCCTTGGGGTGTGAGGTCATAAAGCGGACGATCCCCAATGACTCGATCAGACTGATATCCCTGATCAGTTCCGCGAAACCGGGTGCCTGACCTCCCTGCAGCCTGACATCATTTCCATAAGAGTTGACGTTCTGTCCCAGAAGCATGATTTCGACCGCCCCGCTTCGCACCGTCCCGATCGCCTCCTCCATGATTTGCTCGTAGGGACGGCTCTTTTCCCGCCCCCTGGTGTAGGGCACGATGCAATAGGAACAAATATTGTTGCATCCCGTCATGACCGTGATCAGGGCACGATGAGGCTTCACCCGCCTGACGGGCTGCCCTGTGGCGAACGGATCACTCTCTTTGCGGGTTAAGTCGCGTGTCCCCTGTTTGCGTTCTGAATAAAGGACATCCCCCAGCGCCGCAGGCAAAAGCTCCATGGCACCAGCTCCAAGCGCGAAATCAACATAGGAAAATGTCTTGAAAAGTACGTCCCGATGAAGGTCCTGCTCCATCATGCAGCCCAGCACGCCGATCACGGGCAGCGTCTTCTTTTTAATTGGCTTCAGCCGGCCGACATGACCGAAAAAGCGTTCGTCGGCATTGGCCCTGACACTGCAGGTATTGAAAAGAACCAGTTCAGAATCATCGACGGAAGTGCCCTCGGCAAAGCCCATTTCTTCGAGTATGCCTGCGGCAATCTCGCTGTCGTGGTCGTTTTGTTGACAACCGAAGGTTTGGATGAAGTAAGTGGGTGGACGCTGGTTTTCTTCAGCAAAATCGGAGGTCCATCCGCGAACGCGGTCAAGCTCGGTATCTGCGGTAAAGTCGGGATAGTTCTGATTCATAGGCCTGTCATCATTTCAATTGATTATGATCGAGGACCGGCGCTGTCATCTTCCTCAAACTCCTCCGCTTCCCTCTGACCCGTCTCGGCAGGATAGCAGTTTTGACGGCAACCTCAGGTCTCAGTGCGAAAACTCTCAGATTTCCCAGGTTCTCAATGTCAGAGAAGACAACCATTTCCGAATACTCGAGTTCGTTCAGAGGTTGCTGGAATCGAACCACCAACAAAAGTCGTTTTCTGGATCGCGGATTTCTTGCCACCCAGGCGCGCACGCTGGAGAAATGAGGGATGGACCGAAAACCTAGTTCTTTCATCAATTGACGGTCTCCCATTTTTTCGACGGAACGCCCGTAAAGGAGCGCCATCCGGTCGATCTCAGGGAAAGGAATCAGCCGGGCGCCTGACACGTCCTCAACGACCAGCTCATCATTCCTGGTGATAAAGAGGTGGCAGGATGTGCCCATGAAACTCGACAGGCCGGACACAACGGTCATGATCCCGCCCCATTTCGCCTTACGCTCCTTGGTCTCAAGCCGGATCCGTCTGAGCGTCAGAGCCCGCCTGATCCGCCTCCAGATGATGGCGCTGATGGAAAGGGCCATCAGGGCGAAGCCGATCTGCAGGGGCAAGGTGCCCTGCCAGACCAGAAAAAGCGCGCTTAAGAATAGAATGATAAGAGCAGGAATCATGCCAGCATTTTAACATATGCCCTCACCGGGCCGGCATGCACACTAATCGAAAAGCTTACGATGTGTGATCTCTCCCCTGTTTTTATGGATGGAATTGCGGGGGATGCTCCTGCGGACAAAAGAGAGGGGGTAGACCAGACTGCCCGCTCCCACCATGACACCCGGACTCAGGACAGCGTTGCAGCCAATTTCAACATTCTCAGCCACCATGGCGCCGAATTTGCGAAGGCCTGTTTCCATGCTTTCGCTTCCCAGCCGAACCTTGACATTCTTGCCGTCCGATCTCAGGTTGGAGGTGATGGCTCCCGCGCCAAGGTGAGCCCCAAAAGAGAGAATGCTGTCGCCGACGTAGTTATAATGAGGCACATCGACCTGGCCCAGCAACATGGCATTTTTGATTTCAGACGCATTGCCCACCACACATTCATCGCCAACGAAGGCCCGCCCCCGGATGTATGCTCCCGGTTTTACCCGCGAATGCTCGCCGATGATGGTGGGACCTTCAATGGTTGTGAACTCCGCAATCTTCGCGCTTCGGGCCACCCAGATATCCTTGCCGACGCGCTCATACCTCTCTTCGGACAATTGACTGCCCAGCGCCAGCAAAAAAGAGCCGATGTTGCCAAGCAGCTCCCAGGGGTAGACTGAGTTGGCAAAGAAGGAATGGAAGACTTCATCGCCTTTCAGATAAAAAAAGTTTTTCGTCATCAGTTCGGGAATATCCATGGGTTCACCTCTTCCGCTTGGCACAAGACTTGATACAGCGAGTCGCAACTATGTCCACGGATGATCAAGGTCATGGACCAGGTCGTAAGACAAAGCCATGACCTTGATCTGGTCGAGGTGACAGGACTTGAACCTGCGGCTTCTTGCTCCCAAAGCAAGCGCGCTGCCAACTGCGCCACACCTCGCGGTAACCATCATAATGGGATTGATCCGGATCGTCAACTACGCCCTTGACAACAGCGGGCGTGATTACCTATAATCACGGGGCGCCGTTCAGGGCAAGAAGGGCCATTAGCTCAGTTGGTTAGAGCAACCGGCTCATAACCGGTCGGTCCGGGGTTCAAGTCCCTGATGGCCCACCAGCATGACAGACAACGGGGGAGTTCCCGAGCGGCCAAAGGGGGCAGACTGTAAATCTGTTGTCAACGACTTCGGTGGTTCAAATCCACTCTCCCCCACCACTGTCAGGCAGATCGCCCCCTTCCAGGGGGCTGATCTGTTTTACAAAAGAAATGCCGGTGTGATGGAATAGGCAGACGTGTCGCACTCAAAATGCGATGGAGGCAACTCCGTGCCGGTTCGAGTCCGGCCACCGGCACCA
>JAAZFK010000167.1 GCA_012511735.1 Clostridiaceae bacterium
CTGTTCCCTGGTAGAGATAATAGAGCAGACCGCCGGGCTGGGTGCCAAGAGGCCCGTTCAATAAACCAGTCAGGGGAAGGTTGACCAGCAGCATGCCGAAGGCGATGGGGATCAAAAGATAAGGTTCATATCCCTTGCGTACCGCCAGATAAATGAAAAGGCAGGCGATGGCAATCATGACCAGCTTGCCCGGGATCATGACGCCAAATAATTCCGTGTCGAGCCGAAACAACTCCGTCACGCCGGTTTGACCTAAAAAATCAACCAGGATTTTTAACATGAACCCGGTCTCCTATCTGAAAGAAATGAGCAGGTCACCTGACGCGACAACATCGCCCTTATTGGCATGGACCTGATCCACAACCGCGTCAAGCGGAGCGACGATCTCATTTTCCATTTTCATGGCCTCGATCACCACCAGGATATCGCCGGCCTTCACCTGCTCACCCGGTTTCACGGGGATGTCAAGCACCGTACCTTGCAGGGGGGCCTTGACTGCCTGACCCGATGCCGGCGGGGAAGCCGGGGCGGCAGCGACAGGGGCCGGAGCCGGTGCAGTCCTGGGAACAGGATTGCCCGCGGGCGCCTGGCCGTCTGACTTGACCTCCTCGACCTCTACCATGTAGGTTTGGCCGTCAACAACGATACGATATGTTTTGATGGACATGGGTGGATTTCCTTTCTAAAGCGGACGCCTCATCTGGTCGTTTAAGCCGGCTGATTCCCAGCCTGACATCCTGGACTCCGGGCGTTTAATTTTTCTTATGATCAGGCGGCTGCCATCCACCGAACAGGCGGCCACCGCCGCGGCAATGACTGCCAGCTTTTTAGCATCGAGATCCTGGCCCGGATGATCGGGCGATGGATCAGGGTCATCCGCGGTTTTCTGCGATTTTTCCCCGGTAGTTTTTTTCCTGGAGAAAAAAGCTGTGAGGTCGATCAGGTAGGAGATCACGACCAGGACAACAAAGACGACCAGCATGCTGAAGAGCGATACCAGAAGGCCGTTTCCTAATGTGAGATTGTCGAAATCCATTGCGTTTCTCCTTAGAGCGGGATGTTGCCGTGTTTTTTAGGGATCGGCTGGCTCCGCTTGCCTTCAAGGACAGAAAAAGAGGAAATCAAGCGCTGGCGTGTCTCCTCCGGCATAATGACGTCATCGATATAACCTCTGGCCGCCGCGATGTAGGGATTCATCATTTCCTGAGTGTACTCATCGATCTTTTCGTTTCGTTTTTCCTGCGGATTGTCAGCATCCCGAATTTCACGTGAGAAAATAATGTTAGCGGCTCCCTCGGCCCCCATCACCGCGATCTCGGCGTCGGGCCAGGCTAAAACCAGATCACCTCCCAGATGCTTGGAGCACATGCCTATGTAGGCGCCGCCATAGGCTTTTCTCACAATCAAGGTGACCTTGGGCACGGTCGCTTCACTGTACGCGAACAGCATCTTGGCTCCATGCCGGATGATGCCGCCATATTCCTGCTGGGTGCCGGGCAAAAAGCCGGGCACGTCGACCAGGGTCAGAAGGGGGATGTTGAAGGCGTCACAGGTCCGGATGAAACGCGAAGCCTTGTCAGAGGCGTCAATGTCCAGACAGCCTGCCATGACCCGGGGCTGGTTGGCGATCACTCCCACACTCTGCCCGTCAAGGCGCATGAAACCGGTGATGATGTTCTGTGCAAATAAAGGCTGTACTTCAAAGAAATCAGCGCCATCGGCAATCGACCCAATCAGATCCCTCATGTCATAAGGCATCCGTGGGTCGGAAGGTACCAGGGCATTCAAGGACTCGATCATGGTGTTGGGGTCCGCCATACAGTCATATCGCGCCGGCTTCTCAGCATTGTTCTGAGGCAGATAGCTGAGCAGTTGCCTGATCTGCAGGAGACATTGCTCTTCGTCCGTCGCCCGGAAATGCGCCACTCCACTGACACTGTTATGGGTCATGGATCCGCCCAGGGTCTGGGCTGACACTTCTTCCCCGGTCACTGCCTTGATCACCTGTGGCCCTGTAATAAACATCTCACTGGTGTCATCGACCATGAAGACGAAATCTGTCAGGGCAGGCGAATAAACCGCACCCCCGGCGCAGGGTCCCATGATGACCGAAAGCTGCGGGATCACCCCCGATGCCTTGGTATTGTTGTAGAAAATCCTTCCGTAACCGGCCAGCGAATCGACACCCTCCTGAATCCGGGCGCCACCTGAATCGTTGATGGCGATCATGGGCGCGCCGATTTTCATGGCCAGTTCCTGGGTTTGCACGATCTTATCAGCGTGCATCTCGCCGAGTGAACCTCCAATGACAGTAAAATCCTGGGCGGCAAGGCAGACGGGACGACCATCAATGGTGCCGTATCCCGTCACAACACCGTCACCCGGCGCCTGTCTGTCTTCCATGCCAAACTGGCTGGACCGGTGCTTGACGAAGAGGCCAGTTTCGACAAAACTACCCGGATCGAGAAGTTTTTCGACGCGTTCTCTGGCCGTCATTTTTCCTTTGGCGTGCTGGCGTCCAACTGCCTGGTCGCCTCCCCCCTGCCGGAGCGCTTGTTTGATCTCCCGCAATTGGTTTTGTTTATCGGTAAGCAATGATGGATCCTCCTGGTTTTTACTGGCGGAATTTTTCCGGAATCTCGTAAAGTCCGCCCGACCATTCGACCAGCTCTTCCAAGGACTGCGCCGCAAGCAATTTACGGTCCGCCTTGGCCGGGTCGATACCCAAATCTTCCGGAAGGGCGATTTTACCCGCTTTTCGCAGCGAATCAATCACCGCCGGACCGGCTTTTTCGCCGATGTCGATACCCTGGGCGACCGCTCCCAACATCCGGGTCTTCTCCTCGTCGCTGCGAGCCAGATAAAGATAGGCGATTCCCTGCTCCGTCACTACGTGGGTGACATCCTCACCGTAGATCATGATCGGTGTCGTCGGCAGATCGGCTTCCCTGCCGATCTTGACCGCATCCAGTTCGGGCACGAAATTTGGGCCGAACCGGCCTTGGCTTGTCAACATCTGAACCACCAACTTCTTACCGCCTATGTAGGAAGTCCCTCTTTCAGGCATCATATCCAACCAGGCAGGGGTCGCGTGCCGCCTGCCCCGGGTGTCATGGCCCATATTGGGGGCGCCGCCGAAGCCGGTCAAGCGTCCGCTTGTCACCGTTGACGAGTTGGCCAGATAATCCATCTGAAGCGTGGCACCCAAAAATAAGTCAATGCCGTAAAGACCTGCCGTCTGGGCGATGGCTCGGTTGGATCTTAAGGTGCCGTCGGGGCCTGTCGGGAATATGTCGGATCGCGCCTCCGTGTAGCGCTCCATCCCCTTCTCGCCCCCGAAGGCGAACATGCTTTCCACCCACCCTGATTCCATGGCCGGGATCATGGTCGGGTGCGGGTTCAGGACCCAGTGGCGGCAGATCTTGCCCTTGAGCCCCAACTCTTCTCCATAGGTGGGCAAGAGCAGCTCGATCGCCGCGCCATTGTAACCGATGCCGTGGTTGAGTGAGAGAACGCCATGTTTGGCGTAGATGCCCTTGATGGTCATCATGGCCATCAGGATATGTGTATCCCTGATCTTGCGGGGATCCCGGGTAAAAAGCGCCTCCATCTGATAGGGCTGATCCGCCTGGACGACCAGGTCAACCCAGTCTCCCGGAATATCAACGCGGGGAAGCTCATGACGGGGCACAATCTCATTGACCTGGACGATCACCAGCGCCTTGTTGAAAGCGGATGCTTCGACGAAAATAGGCGTATCCTCTGTGCTGTAGCCGGTATATAGATTACCGTCCTCGTCCGCCTTCTCCGCGGCGACCAGACAGATATCCGGTATCAGGTCGACAAACAACCGCGCGTAAAGTTCCAGGTAGGTATGAATGGCACCGATCCGGACCTGATTGTTCGCCAACATGTCGGCGATCCTCACACTCTGGACGCCCGCGTAGGCGAAATTGATCTCACGGGCGATGCCTTTCTCAAAAAGATCCAGGTGCTCGTCCCGCGATACCGACGGAATAATCATGGTCACATCTTTAACCTTGTCGGGATCCACACCCGTCAGCGCCTTGGCCAGGAAAGTCGCCTGCTTCTGATTATCGCCTTCAAGGATCACCCGATCCTGTGGCTTGACGGCTGCTTCCAGCACCTGTGTGATCGACTCCGGCTTGATGATTTTTCCATCAATCCAGGGACCTGCGGCTTTGAGACGCGCTTCTTTCCCGTCCCGCCTGCTGTGCCAATTCATAGGGAACCTCCTTAATTGAAAAACGGTCATCATGCTCTTTGTCTAATATCCCATGAGACCTGCCAAAACGCCTGATTCTTCTTGTTCAAAGCTATCACGCGGTCAGATGAGCGTCAAATACAAAACTACGCTTATTATATAACATAACTGTTATATATTTCAGGGTAGAATCTCCGCCTGGCCTGGCTTCTTCATATGATAAGGTGAGATCATGTTAACACTGGAAGAAACAGAACAGGCGCTGGCCACCATGGTGGACGGTCTGCCTGAGGAAATATTCTTCGACCTGAATGGGGGCGTACTTCTCAAGGAGGAAAGCAAGCTTCATCCCGGACGCAGGGCGGACGATCTTTATATTTTGGGAGAATACTACTCGGATCGGATTTTCGGCCGTTACATCGTCATCTATTACGGCTCCATGCGTCGTGTTTTCGGGGGCGCGGCTGAAGCCGATTTTTTAAAGGAATTGGAACAGGTGTTGAAGCACGAATTAACTCACCATCTGGAGAACAGGGCTGGGGAACGCGATCTCGAATACGAGGACCAAAGACAGCTGCTCCATTATTACGCCCGTCACCGGGAACGGAATCAACCTTCTTTGTAGGAGGCCCCCAGCGCCCGATCGATAAAGGCCATTTTGCGGTTCCTGTACAGATCCCCCGCGACGGAGAACGACAGGGCATGCTTGGCTCCCTCAACGTACCAAAGCTCTTTGAGAGGCGATCCACAGGCCTGGTAGAGCTCTTCCGCCATGGAGGCGGGCACGAAGAGATCTTCTTTTCCATGAATAATCATGACAGGAACCTTGGCCCTGGCAACCTGGGTCAGAGGCGTCGGATCCTTGCGGCTGTATCCCATGAAGAGATAAAAGAAGGTCGTGGCGAAGCAGAGGGCTGGGTAACGGATGACCGGTTTCATACCGCGGACCATCCATTTCCCCTGGGCGACAAGCGAACTGTAGCCGCAGTCGGCGATCACCGCGACAAGTTTGCGCGGCAGTTCCTGATCACCTGAGGCCATCAGCGCGTTGGCGGCCCCCATGGAAAGACCATCCAGGACAAAAAAATCCGGATTATCCGACCGTTCCCTGATGATCTCCATCCAGGCAAAAAGATCCTTGCGGCGCTGACAGCCGATATCGATTCGCCGCCCCCCGCTCGGCGCGTGACCTCGAAGTGAAGGCAAAAAGACCGAGAACCCCTGGTCAAGGTACATCTGAACATCGGGCGCGCGGGAAAGTCTGACGTCGCGCCAGCCGTGAACGACGACGGCGCAAGCCCGTCGGCCCCATGGCCTGGCGACTCCCGGACGGGAGGGAAAGAAGAGTCCTTTAAGGATCAGGCCGTCGCGCTCCATCTCCCATTCTTCATGAGCTTGCAGAAGCAGCCTTTCTTTGGCGACGGCGACTGTTTTGTACCAGTCAAGCTGTTGCGGCGGGAGATTGGCGGGAGGGGTAAAGTCCTGGGCTTCCGCCCTTTTACTCGCGTAGCGAAAAAATGACCAGCCAAGATAAATCTCAAAGGCGACAAAAGCAAGAAGAAGCCCCGCGGCCAAATAGATCATGGTCATGATCCCAAAGGGCAATGCGTCAATCACTACGGTCAGTTGAGTCAATCCGGTCTCTCCTTCTAATGTTCAAGTTGTGGCCGCTCAATCCACTTACCCCGCCAATAGAGATAGGCAGCGTAGAAGATGATCAGTACATTGGAAGCCAGAAGCGATATCCAGACGCCGAGCGGCCCCAGGCTGGTAAACTTCCTGAAGGCCCAGATCAGGGGCAGGCGGAAGCCCCAGAGCCTCAGGATCGACA
>JAAZFK010000168.1 GCA_012511735.1 Clostridiaceae bacterium
CCCGCACCAGGGTATTCAGACCGTCGATGGCGGAGACGCCGGTCTGGATGAATTCATTGGGGTAGTCACGGGCGGCCGGATTGATGGGGGTGCCGTTGATGTCACGCGTGACCTGCGGAATGATCTCCAGCCCGCCGTCTTTAGGCCGTCCCATTCCGTCGAAGATGCGACCCAGGAGATCGGGCGAGACGCCCAATTCCAGGCCCCGCCCCAGAAAACGGACCGTGCTCTTTTCTATATTGAGACCGATGGAGCTTTCAAAAAGTTGAACCAGGGCATCGGTTCCCTCGATTTCAAGCACCCGGCAATGGCGGAGCCTGCCGTCTTCCAGCTCAATCTCCCCCAACTCGTCGAACTTGACATCCTCGACGCCGCGAACCAGCATCAGGGGGCCGGTCACTTCCTCAATGGTGCGATATTCTCTCGCCATAAGTCTCTCTCTTCCTAGCCGGTCAGCTCGCCCAACTGGGCCAGCAGCTGCTCTTTTCTCAGATCAAACCAGCGGTCGACTTCCTGCTCGGGGATGTACTTGAAACGCGCGATGTCATCCCGGATGGCAAGCTTGATGACCGCGTCGAAATCGGCTCCCAAGGTCAGGGCTTTTTGCGCTTCGTAATAAAACATCATGACCAGGGACAGCATCTTGTACTGCTTGTTCATGGAGGTGTAAGTGTCGATTTCATCAAAGGAATTCTGGTGCAGGAAATCTTCACGCAGGGAGCGGGCGGATTCCAGCTTGAGCCGGTCCGCGTCGGAAAGCGCGTCCTGACCGATCAGGCGGACGATCTCTTCCAGCTCGGATTCCTCCTGCAGCAAGGTCATGGCGTCCTGCCTCAAGCGGCTGAAGTCCGGCGCCACCTTGTCGTCAATCCAGCTGTCGACCTTGGTCTGATAAAGCGAGTAGCTGGTCAGCCAGTTGATGGCGGGGAAGTGACGCCGATAGGCCAGGTTGGAGTCAAGGCTCCAGAAAACCTGGACAATCCGCAGGGTCGACTGGGCGACCGGATCGGACAGGTCACCTCCGGGCGGCGAGACAGCTCCGATGGCTGTCAGGATGCCGACCCGGTCGGGGTCGTCGCCGCAAAGGCATCGGACCATGCCGGCGCGTTCGTAGAAACTGGCCAGTCGCGATCCCAGGTAGGCGGGGTAGCCTTCCTCGCCCGGCATCTCCTCCAGGCGGCCGGACATTTCCCGCAAAGCCTCCGCCCAGCGCGAGGTCGAATCCGCCATGAGCGAAACTGAATAGCCCATATCACGGAAATATTCAGCGATGGTAATCCCGGTGTAAATGGAGGCTTCACGCGCCGCCACTGGCATATCGGAAGTGTTGGCGATCAGGATGGTGCGCTTCATGAGCGGATAGCCTGACTTAGGATCTTTCAGTTCCGGAAACTCCATGAGGACGTCCGTCATCTCATTGCCCCGCTCGCCGCAACCGATGTAGACGACCACATCCGCCTCGGCCCACTTGGCCAGCTGGTGCTGGATGACCGTCTTGCCGCTGCCGAAAGGTCCGGGTACGGCCGCCGTGCCCCCCTGGGCGACGGGGAAAAAGGTATCGATCGGCCGCTGCCCTGTAATGAGGGGTTCACTCGGCGAGATTTTCTCGCGATAGGGCCGCCCGATGCGGACAGGCCAGCGCTGGATTAAGGTAATCTCCACCGGGCCCTCCCGGTCATCTTCCAGAACGGCGACGACATCGGTAACCTTGAAGGTGCCGGATTTGATCTCTTTGAGCTTGCCGGACCGGCCGGGCGGGATCATGATCCGGTGATCCATCAGTTCCGTTTCAGGCACGATGCCGATGATGTCACCTCCGGTGACACGGTCGCCCGCTTCCTTGACCGGCTTGAATTCCCACTCCCTGTCACGGTTAAGCGCCGGGGCAAAGGCACCCCGGGTAATCCGGGCACCTTCCATGTCCACCAGCACATCAAGGGGTCGCTGGATTCCGTCGAAGATCTCCCCGACCAGACCCGGCCCCAGTTCCACCGATAGCGGGGTTCCCCGGGATATAACCTGCTCGCCGGGTCCCAGACCTGCTGTCTCCTCGTAGACCTGGATGGATGCCTCGTCGCCGTGCATTTCAATGATTTCGCCGATCAGCCGGTTGTCAGATACCTCCACGACATCAAACATATCGGCGTCACGCATGCCCTTGGCGATGACCAGCGGGCCTGACACCTTGACGATTTCACCCTGACTTCTTCTTTCCATGGAATCTCTCCCTTTAACCTGCGATTAACTCTTATCTTCTTCTTGCGCCGCTATTTTGTCACGCTGTCCGATCATATCGATTCCGGTAGCCCGCCGGATGGCCGTTCGAAGTTCATGTTTGCCCAGCCAGGCCTCACGCCTGGCTGAGGGAATGACGGTGACAGCGGGCAAATAACGAAGTCTCCATTCCGCCAGCCGGCTTCCCATCGACTCGGCCAGTTACTCGGTCATGAAGATGACCGCGTAGGATTCGTCAGCCCATTGACTGAGAATCTGCTCGGCGCTGTCGGCATCCGTTGCCTCTCCGAGGGTCAATCCCAGCGCGCCAAAACCGAGAATGCTCTCACGGTCGCCGATGATGCCGACTTTATAGTCCATTGACCTGGGCCTTACCTTTCAATGAAATCCCTCCTCAACGCCACAGCGGCCTGACCCTCCAGGCCATCTTCCAGCGCGGACATGACGATGCGGGTGTTCTTGAACTCACTTTCACGTGCCATGACATAGGCCAGCACCCTGGGTGGCCCCGACAGGACCGCGGTTCCTTCTGCCAGATAGCCGGACAGCTCTCTGTCCCGGGCCAGCGAGAAGGCTTCAGGGCCTTCTCTTTCTTTATAGCCGGCAAAATAGCCGGTCAGACCCTGATAGGCGGTTCCGCAAAGCGCGTCCATGATCTCCTGATCCGATGCCTCGTAGAGCTCCAGCCAGGTAGATAGATCGATCAGGCCGTCGGACAGGAGACTGTCCCGGTAAAGACCCGGTTCCAAAGACCTCACCCGGGCACGGAGCAGGAGCTCAAGATTGGTCAGATCCCTGACCCGCTTGAAATAACCCTCCAACCAGGGATCTTTCAACTCAGAAACGATCCGGGCAATCACCGCGTGGATGCCGCGGTCGATGGCACGGTCGATGGCGCCAGGGCCAAAGCCCTCGCTATAAGCCTGTCGTGCTTCCGCCAGCAAGGCGCCGGCCCAGTCAGGCATGGAGGCCGCCTGGTCTCCCCTCACGACCGAGCGCCAGAGCAAATCAGCGTCCAGGAGTCCGGGCATCAGGATCAGTGTCTTGAAATCCTCCTGGCCCGAAGCCTCACGGATGAACACCCATTTGAGTGCCAACTTCAAGTTATGGGCGTCCCTGCCGAGTACCAGCGCCTGGTAGTAACCATCCAGGGGCGATACTTCATCCAGGAAACCGTAGACCAGGCAACGCTCCGCGTGTACCATGGCCTCGACTGTTTCACTTTGCGGGTAGCCATGTTCAAGCAAAAGCCGCCTGACATCCTCGGTCGATATTGACGTGTAGAGACGATCAAGGCCTGCCCGGCCCATCAGGTTCTTCTCACGGCACCAGACTCTCCCCGAGGCATAGCCCCATGAACCTGACTTGTCCTTGCGTGACGCGGGGATCAGAGGACGTTTTTTGTCGGCTTTGTCAGCCATCCTGCCCTTCCCCTTCGCCGTCCAGACCCAGTTGGGTCAGCACCGCCCTGGCCAGCTGCGGCCGGTAGTCCCGAACCACCATGTCATAGGTCAGATTGTCCCTGATCCGGTCATGGGTGACGATCAGGCCACCTGAAAAATCACCGGCCTGATCCGACAGGCTGAACCGGCCCTCGGGCAAGGCTTTGAGTATCTGGTCCGCCAGCTGGTCCCTTTCCGATGCCGCCAGGGTAATGACTCCCTGATCCAGGCCCAGGCCGCGAATCCAGGACGCGTAGAGTTCGGCCTTGTCAGAGGCCGGCCTTTGCGCCAGCAGTTCCAGCGCTGACCGGATGACCCGGTCCGCCAGTGCCTGCCTGTGCTCCAGTGCCTGCCTTCGTTTCAGGGCATCCGCGATTCCCTGACCCCGCTTGATGATCAGCTCGGCTTCCTGCTCCGCTTCCTGGCCGGCCTGGCTCAGAATGTGCTCACATTCCTGCCCGGCCCGGGCAAGTTCCTGATCAATGGCAGTTTCAGTCTCTGCCAGAATAGCGGCGACTTCCGCTTCTGCCTCCGCCAGAATATGACGTTTAATCCGATCGATTCCTTCCACCTTGCCGGCGCTCCCTTTTTCCAGTCCTCCCGAAGCAGGATCAAACGGCAATGCTCAAGACCCCCAGGATGGTGGCGAGCAAGGCCAGAATGGCGTATGTTTCAACCATGACCGACAGCACGATGGCGTTGCCGCTCGTCTGACCGTGCTTGGTCACCAGCGCCATGCCGCCTTCTGCCACGTTACCCTGGTGAAAAGCTGACAGGAGCCCGATCAGGGCGATCGGAAGTGAAGCGAGCAGGAAGAGCAGGCCCTGCTGCGGGGTGATGGCTGTGCTGCCGCCCAACATGCCTGAATGGTTCATGATCATGAACCAGCCCAGCAGGCCGTAGATTCCCTGTGTGCCGGGCAAGGCCTGCAGAATCAGCAACTTGCCAAACATGGACGGATCTTCCGACATGATGCCGGACGCGACCTGGCCGAGTTTGCCGACGACTTTAGCCGAGCCATAGCCGGGCAGGATAACCGCAAGCGCTGCCGCCAGGTAGACCAAGAGCGGACCAATGATGGATGTCATAACTTTCCTCCGAATGTCAACCGATTCCGGTTGTTTTTCCTGAACACGAAAAAGTGGGGTTTTTCAAGACGCCTCTCCCATTTCCTTGTTCACTGCTAAAGCTTTTTTCTTATCTGTCTCAATTTTGACGTAATCCGTCGAACGGCGCAGCGGTTTCCAGAAGCTGCCTCCACCGACAAAAAACTTACCGAACATCTCCACATACTGCAGCCGGCAGGAGTGGACAAAGGCCGAGAGGGCGGACAGGGCAAGGTTCAAGGCATGCCCGAATACTCCGATCAGGGCAAAGAGCAGGTAGCCGAATACGGATCTGCCCCCCAACATGCCCAGCATATTGATGACGGTCGCGATCACGCTGGTGGCCAGGACCAGCGCCAGAACCCGGGCATAGGACAGGATGTCACTCAGATAGGAGGTGATGCCATAAAGAGCACCCAGGCCCTTGATCAGGCGCTTGAAGGGGTTTTTGATCCCGTGGCCGGCGAAGATCAGCCCGAAGGCGGCGCCCGCGATGGCCATCCATTGTCCGATGTTTTTCAGAAGTTCAACTGTCGCCGGCTGGCCGGACAGGGCTCCCGCGCCCAGAATCAGACCCAGGCCGGGGATGATCAGATACCAGGTCACCGAATCGGCCAAACCACCGATCAGGTTGCCCTTGAGCCGTTCATTGCGAATATGGATGCCCAGCCCGAAGAAGAGATGGATCACGCCGAAGACCATGCTGAAGATCAGCAGCTGGACAGGCGAGTCCATGGGGTTGAACCAGAGGGCGGGGAAGTTCAATCTGCCATCTGTGACCGCGGTGATCAGGTCGCCGAAAAAACCGCCGAATACGAAGCCCCACAGGACCGAGGAGATACCCGAGATGAAGAGCATCATGCTCATCTGACGGGTTCCGCCTTCAACCTTTTTCTTGAAGAGCAGGTAGGCCGTTCCCGCCATCAGCATAGCCCCGTAGCCCACGTCGGACAGCATCATGCCGAACAGAATCATGTAGAAAGGCGCCATGACCGGCATGGGATCGGTTTCCTTGCTACTGGGCGCTCCGTACATCTCAAGCACCACTTCAAAGGCCCGGACAAGCGGGTTATTTTTCAGTTTGACAGGCGCCTCTTCATCTTCGAGGGGCGCCCGGTAACTCCAGGCTACATCGAAATCCCACTGGAGCTGGCTGCCTGTTTTTTCGGCCTGATCCTCGGGAACCCAGACCTTGAGAAGAAAGGTGTACTGGGTCAGCGCCGCTTTTTCTTCTGCCCGGGCGCGGTCGTATCCAACCAGGAGAAAATCATGGTAGGTCATCAGGCGGCCGCACTGCCCCGCAATCTCCTTCAACTCTTCTTCAATCACCTGACAGCCTGCCTGGCTGGATTCAATCTTTTGCTCCAGAGCCAGGAGGCTGTCCCTGGCAGTGCCTGTAAAGGGAAGATCGGCAAGTTCGTGGAAGGCGCAGGAGGCAAGGCGGGCCCTGACATGGGCCAGCTGCTCATCCAGGGTCACAATGACCACCTTGGCCGGGTAGATTCCGACTTCCTCCAGAAGCTGGACGGCCGTCAGCGGGAAGTCCTCCAGGGCATCCGCCTCGAAGGTTTCCTGTGAGACCGCGTCCATAAAGGTACCAAAAATCAAACGCGTTCTGGCGGTTCTTTTTTTTGTCAGGTCAATGGGAATTCGTTTCCAGGGGACGAGCTGGGCCATCTCCTGCTCCAGCAGGGAAATCTCATGATTGATGGATTCTTCCTCTTCAATCAACGACTCATAACGGCTCACCAACTGACGGATATCCTCTTCCTCAGACGGGGTGAAGATGAAATCTTCTTCCGTCACCGTCAGCTTTTTGGAAGCAAGCTGTCTCGCCGTTGGAAACCGGTCCTGGAGTTGTCCGATGGCGCGGACCAGCCGGGCCCGCATGTCGAGATTAGCTGCCTGGTCAAGATCCGGTCGCGTCTGATCCAGTTCGGTTTCGCTCTCGTCGATCTCCGTCAAACCCAGACGCATCAGTGCGTCAATCACTTTTTCACGATCCCCCCGCACACCGAGGATCGACATTTTGCTCATCTTAACGATGCTCAAGGATGGACACAATCCTTTCCGCAAGCATGGCCGCGGCCTGATCCAGAAGATCACGGGAAATCGAAAGAGAACCTGAGCCGTCGGAAGTCTCCGCCTCCGCGACCAGTTCGCAGTGACGGGCTTGCGCTTCTTCCATTCGTTTTTGCCGGTCTGAGCTTGCTTTCCGGTAAGCCTGATCGATCAACCGGCCCGCCTCCTGTCTCGCGGCCTGACGTTTGAGCAGGGCCTCTTCCCGGGCTTTTTCGACAAGCAGCCGCGCTTCCGCTTCTGTCTTTTCGATTTCTTCTAGAAAATCACGATCCGCCACCGGTTTTTCCCCCCAAACTCCAGACAGGCTCCCGCGGAACAATCCGCAAGCAAGACAAAACAAGCCTTGCCGGCCCGTAAACAAGACAAGAGTAGCATAGAAAGAGTCAAAATAAAAGAAAGAAGAGGCAGCTTTACCGCGGGTTCAGGCCTCCGCCAAGTAGTGTTCGAATTGGTTATTTTCCGACCAGACCGACCTGCAATAATCAGTGAGCAGGGCCACAAAACCTTCCTCTTGAGGGTAGGCACGCCAAATGATTTCCCCGTCAGGCAAATTGACAAAACGACCCGGATGACAGTAAAGCGAAGGCGTGGATTCGATCTCGAATCGGATTGGCGCGTCCTCCCCGTCCGGAATAAAACTCAAGCCCGCGGCGGACAGGATCAGCCTGCCCTTTCGCTCCTTCTCACCGGGGTCTTCCCCCTCCCCCACGTTCTCAAGAAAATCAAGACGGCAGGACGTCTCAATCGTAAGACCTTCCCGCAAGGCTTGGTCTGTTCTGCCCCGTTGCCAGCCGGCCAGCTCAAGCGGATGGTCGAAGGGAGCCGGTGAGCCGGGGGAAGCGCTGAAGAATCCTGCAGCGTCCAGGCGGAGGCTCAAATGACACTGTGAACAGAAGAGTTTTCTTTTCTCACTTCTCAGAGCCAGAGGCCGGTCACATGCAGGACACCAATGACAGGCATAGGAAAGTTTTTCCGCCCTTTTCCCTGACAAAAAGCGGGCGGGCCGTTTGCGTTTCATTTGCCAGCTGTAGTCATCCACATTCAGACTCTGAACCAATTTTCGCTGGATCTCCTCGACTGAAAGCGACGCCGCTTCCTCGCCCGTCAAAAGCAAACGGGTCTTAACCTCCATCTTACCCGGACGCGGCCTTGCGGCCCAGCGCGGCCAGCCCAGATAGGCCCCGTAGGAGATCACGGTCGCGACCGGTCTTTTCAGGTGCTTGATCAGCTTGGCGGTCGCCAGGCCAAAGGGGGTCAGATTGCCGGCAACCGACCGCTGGGTCTCCGGGTAAAGCGCCACTGAACAGCCGTGTGCGATGGAAAGAATAATCTCCTTGGTGGTGGAGAAATTAACGCGAAAGGGTCTGATCTCAATGATGCCCAGTTTCTTGAAGAGCGATCCCAAAAATTTCCAGTTGGCGATTTCCTGTCCGGTGACAAAACGGATGGGTTGGCCCCGAAGCGCCAGGGCGCAGATGACCGGATCGAAATAAGCGACATGATTGCCCACGATGAAGAAAGGGCCGGCACTCTTATCGAGCCTGGGGTCCCGGTCGTAACTGACACGGTAGAGGAGCTTGAAGAGCAGTCGCATGAGAAGCAGAAGGGAACCGTAGACAAATGGCCTGCGCGCCTGAATGGGCGGCTTGCCAGGTTTCTCTTTTCGCTGATCCATGGCCAATATGGCGCCCCCTTTTCATTTATGCCACATTATTTTAACATCTTCGCGCTAAAGTTGGGTCAACGTCCGTTAGTGGGACCACCTGAGCCCCTCAGAGGAGATTCAAAGATTACTGATGGCAAGATATTGTTTTTACTGTGGGCGTGAGCTGGAAGACCTGGAGAAATGTGACTGCCGTAACCGTTTCGGAACGGCGGATGCGGGCAGGCAGCAAGCAAGCGGTCCCGACCCCGCCCCTTCAGGCAGCACCCGGCAGAATCAGTCCACTTCCCGACAGGAGACCGGCAGCTGGCAGCACCGGGAAGATCCGGCCAATTACCGTAAAAAACAGGCAAAGAAAACGAAAAAACGATCCAATCCCTATGTCCATTACGGACAGGCAAAGGCCGGCCGCACCCAGCGGCTTCAGTCCCTGCTCAGTTTTTTCGCGACACCTGCTGACGCCATGGCCCGGGAACTCTCCCCCGTCTGGTCCCCTTCGCATACAGCCTGGCTGTCCGTCACCCTGGTCTTGTCCGGCCTCCATTACATGACCCTTAACCGGAGTCTGGGCAAACTTTTGACGGGGGGAGGAGCCGAACACAAGCTGGGGGAAACCCTGCTGGGCTGGTTGACGGGTTCCGCCCTGGTCGCACTGATCCTCCTCTTATTTTCCCTGACGCTCTGGCTCCTGGCCCGCTTCCTCTACCGCCAGGGTGGGCTGCCTTTCGTCCACGCCATCGCAGCGGGCAGAAGCTCATGGAAGTACCTGACCCTCTTCCTTCTGCTGGCCCTTCCTTCACTTTTCACCGGAGGGGCGGTCTACGGCCTGGTCCTGACCCTGATGGGGCTGGTCTTCGCCGTCCTGGTCCACGCCAGACAGCTGGCCCGCCTGACCCACCTGGATGACAACCGGACCTGGCAGCTGGCTTATTTATCCATCATCATTTTCGCCGGCATCCTGTCCTCGGTCACCTCTTTGGTTCAGGCCCTCAACCTGCTCCAATAAGACCTGCGGCGGCGTCCCATCTAAACTGTTATAATTGGTGGCGCTGAACGAGGAGGGGACCGCGTTTCTCTATGTTAAAAAAACTGAAAAAACAATTTCATTGGCTCTTGGACAAGTACAAGAGAGAGTACACGATCGCCATCGTCTGCGTGGCCATCAACTATCTGGTCTCCGTCATGCCTCCCTGGTTCGCCGGTCATGCCGCCGACCGCATCTTCAGCGACAATCTGACCGTGGGAACCCTGCTGGTCTATGTGGCCATCATGCTGACAGTGACCGCCTTGGCCTATGTGTCCGGCTACTTCTGGTCCTACTACCTGATCAAGGCCTATGACGTCACCGAACTCATGGCCCGCCAGCGGACCTTTTCCAAGCTGCTCAACCAGAACGCCCCCTTCTTCCTGGCTCAATCGACCGGCAGTCTGATGGGCAAGTCCACCAACGACGTCTCCTCCATCGCGGAGATGGCGGGCTTCGGCATGATGATGCTCTTCGATTCCACCCTTTATCAGCTGGTCCTGCTCACCATCATGGCCATCAACGGTTCATGGCAGCTGACCCTGCTGACCTTTCTGCCCTACCCTCTTTTAATTTATTTTTCCAGAAAGATCGGCGACAAGCTTTATTCAGAATACGACCTGGCCCAGCAGGCCTTCGATGAGATTAACGATCACGTCCTGGAGAATATCCAGGGGATCCGGGTCGTCCGCGCCTTCGTCATGGAAGACCGGGAAAAGGAGCTCTTCGCGGAGCGGACCTCGCGGCTTTTCCAGCAGAACATGAAAGTCGCCCGGCTGGACGCCCTCTTTATGCCGGCTTCCAGGCTGATTCAGGGAACTTCCTTCGCCATCGCCATGGTGGTCGGCGCCAACCTGATCGGCCAGGGCAGCATCACCCTGGGCCAGCTCATGTCGCACGTCTTCTATTTGGGTATGCTGGCCTGGCCCATGATCGCCATGGGTGAATTCATCAATATTTCCCAGCAGGCCACCGCCTCCATGGATCGGGTGCAGGAGATCTGGGACTGGCGGGAGGAGATCATCGATCCGCCTGACGCCCTGGTCTGCGATCAGATCGGGGATATCACCTTTGACCATTTCTCCTTCAGCTGGCCGGGACATACCGAGCCGGTCCTGAAGGATCTCTCCTTCACCATTCACAAGGGGATGACCGTGGGGCTTGTCGGCCGTGTCGGATCCGGCAAAACCGCGCTCCTGAAACAAATCATGCGTTTTTATCCCCAGGAGGCTGATCTGCCCTCCGCTAACAGCGACCCCTCCTTTCCGCCGCCCGCCCGGCGTCTGCGCGTGAACGGATTGCCCATCCGCCTCTTCGACCGCAGGAGCCTGAGGCGGCATATCGGTTATGTCCCCCAGGAGAGCAATCTCTTTTCCCTGTCCGTCAGGGAGAACATTCTGATGGGCGCGCCGTCGACCGGGACCGGCTGGCCCTTGCAGGAGGAAGACCGAGAACAGGAGCTGGCTTTTTGGAAGCAGCCCTTCCGCCAGATCGTCCGCACAGTCGATCAGCTTGAGGCTGCCCCGCCCCCACCACCTGCCCTGCCGGAGGAACTTTTGAATGAAGTCATCCGGATCGCCGACTTCGAGAAGGATCTGGCCATTCTGCCCCAGGGACTGGATACCCTGACCGGGGAGCAGGGCATCGCCCTTTCCGGAGGACAGAAACAGCGTATCTCCATCGCCCGGGCCCTGCTTCGGGATCCCGAAGTCTTGATCCTGGACGATTGTCTTTCAGCGGTTGACGCCATCACGGAAAAGAACGTGCTCCATTCCCTGACCGAAGAGCGGGCAGGCAAGACCACCCTGGTCATCTCCCACAGACTGTCGGCCATCCGTGACGCCGACCTGATTATCGTGCTGGAGGACGGGGCAATCGCGGCCCAGGGAACCCATGACAGCCTGATGGCCGAAGGCGGCTGGTACGCTGAACAGTACGAACTGCAACAGCTGGAAGAAGAATGCGGCCGACGCCAGGAGGCCATCTGAGATGAAAAAGCCTAAGCATACACCGACCCGTTCCAATCTCTGGCGGCTGACCCGCTACGCCCGCTTCGCCGTCCCCACCCTGACCGTCGGCTTCATCCTGACCGTCATGACGGTGGCGCTGGATCTGGCCGGGCCTTACGTCATTTCACGGATGCTTGACAACGAGATTATTCCCGGCATCGGCATCCGGGACAGCCGGACCTTCCTGGTCATGATCCTGGTCTACGCCGGCTCCCAGCTCCTGTCCCTGGGCAGCCGTTACGGGGGCAACGTCTTCAACCAGAAGGCCGCCAACCATATTTCCGCCACCATGCAAGAGGAGATCTTCGGACACGTGCAGAAGATGCCGGTATCCTACTTCGACTCGCTGGCGGCCGGCACCGTGGTCTCCCGGGTCACCAATGACACCAAGGCGGTCCGCGTCTTCTTCACCACGGTCCTGTCCAGGTTGCTCATGGCCGGCGTGTTCGCCTTCGGCATCCTGGTCAGCCTGCTCAGCCTGGACTGGCGGCTCTTCCTGGTCGCTTCGATCTCCTTTCCCATCCTCTTCTTCCTCTTCCGCGACTTTCAACGCAAATCGTTGACATACAGCCGCAGGTACCGCAAGGGGATCAGCCGGCTCAATGCCAGCCTGAATGAGAATATTGGCGGCATGGAGGTCATCCAGGCCTTCAACCGGGAACGGGACATGTACGACAGCTACGGCCGGATCAACAACAGGGTCTTCAGGAACGGGCTGGGCATGACGCGGCTTCACGCCTACAGTGGCTGGAACGCCACCGACGCGCTCAACTATTCCATGTTCGCCCTGGCCCTCCTTTATTTCGGCCTGGGCAACCTCAGGGGCACCAACCCGGTCCCCATCGGCTCCCTCTACCTCTTCATCGATTACATGCTGAGGTTTTTCGCCCAGATGAACCAGGCCATGCAGCACCTGGGCAATCTTGAGCGGGCCCGGGGAGCGGCCGATCATATCTTTGAGCTGCTGGACCGCGAGGCCTTGAATGATCAGGGCAGGGACCCTGAC
>JAAZFK010000169.1 GCA_012511735.1 Clostridiaceae bacterium
CAGGAGGCGGGCGTCCGTCAACTGGAGCGGGAGATCGCCCGGCTCTGCCGCTGCGCCGCCATCGAGATCGCTGAGTCCGAAGGTGGGAAGAAAACCATCCGGGTCACCCCGAAGAATCTGACAGACCTGATGGGCAAACCGCGCTATTTCTATGACATGGCGGACAAGGAAGACCAGGTTGGTGTCGCTACGGGCCTGGCATGGACCTGGGCAGGCGGGGATACCCTGATGATCGAGGTCAACGTCATGCCGGGGACGGGCAAACTGATCCTGACCGGCCAGCTGGGTGACGTCATGAAAGAATCCGCTCAGGCGGCGCTGACTTACATCATGAGCCGGTCGGCCACCCTAAAACTGGATCCGGGCAAGACCAAGGAACGCGACATCCATATCCATGTCCCTGCGGGTGCCATCCCCAAGGACGGTCCCTCCGCCGGTATTACGCTTGCGACGGCACTGGCCTCGGCGCTGACCGGCTATCCGGTCCGCCATGACCTGGCCATGACCGGGGAGGTCACACTTCGCGGCCGAGTTCTGGCCATCGGAGGATTGAAGGAGAAGGCGGTTGCCGCGCATCGCGCGGGTATCCGGACCGTCCTGATCCCCAAAGACAACGAACGGGATATTGAGGATATCCCCGAAACGGTTCGACAGGCGTTGGAATTCATCCCGGTCGCCCATATGGACGAGGTGCTGGATCGGGCGCTGGTCCGGATCGATTCACCCGAACCGCCCTGTCAGTGTGATGAGCCTGAAGAAGAAAAAAGTGAAAAAGAGGCCGCCGGAGCTTAAAGAAGATCAGGCGGATTGATTTAAGAGAAGGGCAGCCCTATACGGCGGGGGCTGCCTTTACAATTGGATGAGGACCCGGTCGCCCTCTGAAGAACGGACATCGACCAGGGGAACGCCGGGATGGTCTTTTCTCATTCGGCGGAAAATTTTCATGACTTCCCCGATTTTTTCGTCGGGCAGACCGCTGATCAATTGCTCGAAACTAGAACTTTGTTCGGAAGCTTTCCTCCTGGTATCGATTACTTCCCTTTTCCATTCCATGCTTCTTGAAGGGGTGCCATTCCGGATCGATTCTCTGATTTCCTTGCGTATGGTCTCCTTGATTCCATTGGCATCAACTGCTTCCCTGACTTCCTGACGGATGGTTTCCTTGATTCCCTGGGCGTCGACGGTTTCGATGACATGGGATCGGATCTGGCGGCTGATCGTCTTTTCTGCTTCTTCGGCTGTCTCCTGGTCTTGTTGTCCCGCGGCCGGTAAATCGAACCCCTCCAGGCTGTCCGGTTTGATCGCTTCGCTTTCAGCCTTTCGACGGTTTTTGGCCAGGGATCGTTTGAAGATCTTAAAAGCCGTTTTGGAGAAGATCAGGCGGTTGGGAAACCACAGCCGGATTCCCCGCTTTCCTTCCTGTTTGATGATCAGTTTCATGGGAATAACCTCTTCTCATTCAACGAAGATCTCGACATGGTCACCGTCCGCGGATTCCACCTCAACCAGCTTGCCCAGGACGCCCTCGTCAATCAGCTTCATGACCTTCTCCCACTGAAGCGCCCCCAGATTGATGCCGTTGATGTTAAAACCGCCGGAGCCGTCCGTATTCTCAATGATTTTGAGCAAGGCCAGGGGGACGTTGACCCGAACCTTGTCGCCGTCCTTGGAGTCGACCACAATCTTCAG
>JAAZFK010000022.1 GCA_012511735.1 Clostridiaceae bacterium
AAAAGCGAAGTGAGGTTGAAAGTTCCGCCAGACCCACGATCAGGTCGGTCAGGCTGGAGGCGTCTGATTCTCTGGCGATTGACCGGAGCAGTTCAATGTCCTGATCCCGCATCTGGATCAGGGCCTGAGGCTGCTGGGAGACGCGGACAACCAGGAGATTGCGGAAAAAACCACCCAGATCGGTCACAAAGCGGGTCAGGTCGCGGCCCGACATGACCAGGTCCTGAATGTTGGCCAGGAGGGCTTCCGGATCCTGTTCCAGGATGCCCCGGGCGGTCTGGGAGAGGAATTCATCCGGCACCCGGCCCGCCATCAGGAGAACATCGTCACGCTCAATGGTGTCGACCCGAAGCTGTCTGGTCTGATCCAGAAGGCCGATGGCATCCCGGAGGGCGCCGCCCGCCAATTGTGCCATGACTTCCAGGGCCTGTTCTGTGACGGTAAGATGAATGCTCTTTGCGATCTCGTCCAGCCTTTTGATCATCTCGCTGTTGGGAATGCGGCGGAATTGAAAATGTTGGCATCTGGACAGGATGGTGGCCGGGATCCGGTGGGGTTCGGTGGTGGCCATGATGAAGACAGCGTGGGCCGGCGGTTCCTCCAGAGTCTTCAGAAGCGCGTTGAAGGCGCCCTGGGAGAGCATATGAACCTCGTCGATGATGTAGACCTTGTACTTGGCCTTGACCGGCGTGAAGACGATCTCGTCGGTCAGACGCCGGATGTGATCTACGCTGTTATGTGAGGCGGCGTCGATCTCGTTGATGTCCATCAGGGAGCCGTCATTGGCTGCCAGACAGATCTCACATTGATTGCAGGGATCGCCCTGGTCAGGATTCAGACAATTGATGGCCTTGGCGAAAATCTTGGCCAGCGAGGTCTTGCCGGTTCCCCGGGTTCCTGAAAAGAGAAGGGCGTGGGAGAACTTCTGGTCGATGACGCTCTGGCGAAGGGGAAAGACGACCTGTTCCTGGGCCACCATGCCGGAAAAAGTCCGGGGACGCCACAGCCGGTAAAGGGCAAGATTATCCGATTCCGCCATCTTCCTACCTCAGACTTTCAAAGACAAATACAAGAGCCGCAACCGAATCAGGTTTCCCCGCGGCACATACAGGGGTCCGCTTACCGCTGCTTCCTTCCGGATCTGACGGGATTCACAGGCCTGCATCGCACGGGCCCCGCGTTCAGTTGCGGCCCAGATCAGTTTAACATACCGGGGCCGGCCCGACCGTGTCAGGAACCGGTTACTTCGTCGACCCAGTCGCCGTAACCTTCCGCCTCCATCCGGGATAAGGGGATGAATCGTAAGGCGGCGCTGTTGATGCAATAACGGAGACCGCCGCTTGCTGCGGGCCCGTCCTCAAAGACGTGTCCCAGGTGGGAATCGGCACCCCCGCTTCTGACTTCAACGCGCTTGCGCCAGAGACTGGTATCTTCCCGGTAGACCAGGGCGCCCCGGGCCACCGGACGGCTGAAGGCCGGCCAACCGCAGCCCGCGTCATACTTGTCCCGCGAACTGAAAAGAGGCTCACCACTCACCACGTCCACATAAAGACCCGCTTCATAGTGCTGGTCAAATTCGTTGGAGAAGGGTCGTTCTGTCTGGTCCTCCTGGGTCACCTGGTACTGAAGTTCGGTCAACTCCTTTTTGAGTTGTTCGGGGTCGGGCTTGTCGTAGTCCATGGGTGCCCGCTGGCGGCTCAGTTGGGATTCGAAAAGTTGTGGATCCAACTGATCGCCCGTATGGACGGGTTCTGCGCCACCTTGCGGCAATTCTTCCGGCCGCAGAGGGATCTCCACCTGGCTCAGGTCCACATGACAATAACCGGAAGGATTCTTGAGCAGGTAATCCTGATGCCAGTCCTCCGCTGAGTAGAAATTCATCAGTTCGAGCACTTCGACCACGATGGGGCGGGTATAGTCCTTGCGCCTGGCGTCAATGTAGTCGCAGATGACCTCAAAGTCCTCAGGGTCCGTGTAGTAGATGCCCGGCCGGTATTGGTCGCCGTAATCGTTGCCCTGATGATCCCGGGTGGTCGGGTCGATGATCCGAAAAAAATGAGCCAGAACGGCCTTGAGGGAAATAGCCGCCGGGTCATAGACCAGACGGACGGTTTCCGCGTAGCCGGTATCACCCCTGCAGACATCCTCATAGGATGGGTCAGGGCTGGTCCCGTTGGCGTAACCGGATTCAGTTTCCAGAATACCTTGCGGCAAGAGCTGGTAATAACGTTCGACACCCCAGAAGCATCCGCCTGCCAGATAAATGGTCTTCTTATTCATATCACTGCCGCTCCTTTTGTTTATCTTGATTTCATCATAGCCAAAACCGGCTGCGGCGCCGTTGCCCCAGATACCCCGCCCTTCCTTTTGTGCCAGCTCCTCCAGTTGTTCAAAATAGTCATTGAAGAGGGTGTTGGGTGGATAACGGTGCTGCCAGACCAGACCCTCCCGGACCAAAACCTCATTGACCATGGTGTGGGCATCCAACCAGACATAGGCCAGGAGCCGGTCATAGGGATCGGTCGGCTCACGGTCGAACTGGAGGTAGGCCTGGCGGCCGGTCAGCCAGGCGGTGACAACCCTCGAGACCGACTCCCCCTGATGGGTTCTCATGGCCGGATCGTGGTGTGAATAGGATTCAGGGGCGTCAATACCGATCAGCCTCAGTCTGACGGGCCGGTCATCCCGTATGACGATCAGGGTATCGCCGTCCACCACCCGATGGATTTCTACCTGCTCCAGGGAGGCCGGGTCGCAGGCACCTCCCGGTCGGACAAGGTCGTAGTGCTCGAGTGGCCGGTCCAGGCTGGCGGCCGCCTGGGCCGCCTGGTCTTCGGTCAGGGGTAATTGATCCGAAATGACCAGGGGAGCGCTGTCCTCCCTGGTGGGATCGGGACTGGTCAGGGCTGGCGGATCCGTCTGTCCCGGGTCAGGAAAACGGCAGCCCGTTGCCGCTGACAGAGCTGTCAAAGCTGCCAGTAGCAGGCAGAGGGCAATCCGACCGGTGGATCTTCTTATTTGATGTATGCGCCGTATCACGCAAATGTGACAATTGTTCAAACTCATGATGTTTCTGCTCAACAAATGGACGTTATATTGTGGACGTAGCGAAATGCTACGACAACACCTCTTCATACGTCTCCTCGATAGGGATCCTCACGGATCCCTATCAACTTTTGGGGAAAATTCAAAAGATCAGCTCCCTGAGGCCAGTGTGGCCAACTTCTCGTC
>JAAZFK010000170.1 GCA_012511735.1 Clostridiaceae bacterium
CCGCGCCGCCATTCATCCCAAGAACGGCGGCGCTTTTTCGTGCTAGAATGGACAAAATACCCGATTTAAGACATTGACAAGGAGAATTGCATGGCCAATATTTTGCTCGGCAAGGACGTTGCGGATCAAATGACAGCAGAGCTGATCGAGCGTGTAGCGACTTTGCGTGACAAGGGGATCGAACCGACACTTGCCATCGTACGTGTTGGCGAACAGGGAGACGACATCGCCTATGAGCGCGGTGCTTTGAAACGGGCAGAAAGGGTGGGGGTCCGTGTCCTTGTACGCGCCTTCCCCGGGAACGTCGACCAGGACCTTCTCAAGAATGAAATCCAACAGATCAATCAGGATGACAGCCTGCACGGCTGCCTCCTCTTTCGACCGCTCCCCTCACATCTGGATGAGAAGGAGATCTGCGACACCCTGCTGGCGGAAAAGGATGTCGACGGCATAAGTTCAGCCTCCATGGCCGGCTTGTTTGCGGGATCAGGAGAGGTCTTCGCGCCCTGCACGGCTGAGGCAACCCTGGCCATGCTGAAGCATAACCGGATTCCCATCAAGGGAGCCAAAGCGACGGTGATCGGCAGGAGCCTGGTCATCGGCAAGCCTGTTGCCATGATGCTTCTGGCCGAACACGCGACCGTGACCATCTGCCATACACGAACCCTTGATCTTGGCGAAGTGACCCGCCAAAGTGACCTGATTATCGCTTGTGCCGGCAAGGCGGAGATGGTGACCGCCGACATGGTGGCGCCGGGCCAAACCGTGATCGATGTCGGCATCAATGTCACAGAGGACGGCCGGCTTGCCGGTGATGTGGCCTTCGATCAGGTCGAGCCGATCGTCGCCAATATCAGCCCGGTACCCAGGGGTGTCGGTTCTGTCACGACAACCATCCTGATGCAGCATGTGGTGGAGGCGGCCGAACGACGTCTGGAATCACAGAAATAGGACTGCCTGCACATTCTTATTGACGGCAGGGCGGTTGATTCAGTATAATTCGTTCGTTATGCCTTTGTGGCATATAAATCAGATGAGACCGCCAGGTTTTTAAAATGTCGAATAATAGAATTGCTAGGGGGATACCATGAAACGCACCTATCAACCGAAACGCAGGAAGAGATCCCGCGTACACGGTTTTAGAAAAAGAATGGCAACGGCCGCAGGACGCTCCGTCTTAAAACGGCGCCGCCTGAAGGGCCGCAGCAAGCTCTCGTCCTAATACGGGGGTCGGGACGGTGCCAGGCGCGGACAGGTTGAAGCGAAACCGAGATTTCTCCCGCGTGTACCGTCTTGGTACCTACAGGAGCGGCCAGCAGGTTGGCCTGCATTTTTACAGGCACCGGGGTCCTTACGCAAAACAGGCTCCAAGGATTGGTTTTACCGTTAGCCGGGCCATCAGAGGGGCTGTGCCGCGCAACAGGGCAAAAAGACTATTGCGTGAATCATTCAGATTGAGTGGAGTCCAATTGACTCCGGGCTATGACCTGATTGTGACCGCAAGATGGGGTCCAGGCCAGGAACCTGCCCTGACCGGGCTGACCGACACCGTCGGTCAGTTAATTGCCGGTTCAGGTGCCGGATATCTGAACCAGGAACCGAGGGAAAATATCGGCAGCTTCGCGCGTGATGATGAATAAGGAAAAGAGCAGCCCGACAAGAACGGGCAGACACGGGACCGGACAGCCCTCGATTGCCGCGTCCGGACTTTTGGCGCTCATTTCTTTTTACAGAACCTATCTGTCCCCTGCCCACCCGGCCTGCTGCCGCTTCTCACCCAGCTGTTCGGCCTATGCCTCACAGGCTATCCGGACCCATGGAGCGCTGAAAGGGAGCCTGCTTTCCCTTTGGCGCCTTTTACGTTGTCAGCCCCTGTGCAAGGGAGGGTACGATCCCGTGCCCGAAAAGAAAATACGCGGTCACGCCGCCAGCCTGTCCCATCAGGGCGGCATCCGGTCCGACTGCTGAAATTAAGGAAATAAACAAATGACCTCTTTGATTACGGTTCAGCTTGGCTTGTTGGATCCTCTCTACAGTTTATTCGGCTGGATACTGGGCAGTTTGTACACCTGGCTAAACAGCTACGGCCTGGTGATCATTCTTTTCACCATCCTGATCCGGCTCGTACTCATGCCCCTCGGACTTCGAAGTCAGCGCAGTACTTTGCGCCAGCAGACCTTGCAGCCTGAGGTCAATGAGATTAAGCGGCGTTATCCCAAGGACCAGGCGAGGGTTCAGGAGCTGACTCAACAGCTTTACAAGGACAACGGCATTTCGATGATGTCGGGCTGTCTGCCAACCTTGCTCCAACTGGTGGTGATCTGGCCGATTATCTACATCTTCCGGGCACCCTTGAGATTTATCAGCAGTGTGGACATGCAGGGCATCTACAAGATGGCCAATTTGCTGGAAGGCAAGGGCCTGATGACCGCGGCCCAAGTCAAGAACGTAGCGTCCATGGATATCCCGGTCCTCAATGGCCTGAACGCCTCGGGAAGCGCGCTCCAGCAGTCGGTTTCCAATGGCTGGATCCAGTTGCCCCAGTTCATCAATACCAAATTTCTGGGCATTGATCTTGGCATGACACCGGCGGTCAACCCGCTCAAATGGTTCGGCGCAGACTGGCGTATCCAGTTGCCCTTGGTTCTGCTCATTATCATCACCATGCTGACCTATTTTTTCCAGATGCAGATCATGCGCAAGAGTACCGCCCGCCCGGAAAAAACAAAAGAAGAAAAACGCCGCGAAAAGGCCAACCCGGCCAAGCGCGGTCAGAACCCCGATCCGGGTGCCGGCATGATGAAAAGCATGAACCTCTTCATGCCCCTCATCATGTTGTTCACCATGTTCAGCATGCCGGCCGCCATGTGCCTTTACTGGCTTTTCCAAAATGTCATGTACATCATCCAGTCGGCGGTCGGTTATGAGTATTACGTCAAACCTCTCCGTTTGGCTCACGCGGAGGAACAGGCAGTCTTTGACAGGTCACGTTCCCGTGAATCATCGATCGAGGGTCCCGAAGTCAAGAGCGGGTGGCAAGCATTTGTCGAGCGCTTTAAAAGTAAAAAAGACGCTTGAATAACAATAAATCGCGCGGCCGACGCCGTGCTCTGAATAACCCGGAAAAACAAAAATCCGTGGTTTGTGCGTGAGGAGGCTATGGCATGGAACGCACCATTGAAATGACCGCAAGAACAGTCGAACAGGCAATAAGTCAGGCCCTTGAGGAATTGGATGTCAGCGAGGATTTCGCGCTGATTGAGGTGCTTGATGAAGGAGAAACAGGTGGCTTGCTCGGCTTTGGCCGTCGGCCCGCCCGCGTAAAAGTGACGGTGGACGAAAGCAGGTTGCCCCAA
>JAAZFK010000171.1 GCA_012511735.1 Clostridiaceae bacterium
ACCAGCCGCCCCGGGATCTTTGGCTGGCCCTGGGCTTCGATGAGGAGGTCAACGGTCGCCACGGCGCCAAGGAGATCGTCAAATGGTTCAAGGAGAAAGAAATCCGCTTTGAATCCGTTCTGGATGAGGGAGGCGCCGTCTCGGACGGCTCCATGATCGGCATCAAGGAGCCGGTGGCGGTGATCGGCCTGGCGGAGAAGGCCAGCGCCAGCTACGAGTTCATTTTCACCGGCGAGGAAGGTCATTCCTCGACACCCCCGGCCCATACCAGCCTGGGTTACATGGCGGAATTCATCTACAAGGTGGAACGCCAGCCCATGCAGCCGCGTCTGACCGAAACGGTGCAGAAGATGCTGGAGGCAATCGCCCCGCATATGCCGGGTATCCAGAGCAAAATCCTGGCCCGTCCCAAGCTTTTCTTCCTCCTCATTAAACCGACACTCTTGAAAAATAAACAAACGGCGGCGCTCTTGCGATCGACCGTGGCCTTCACGGTCAGCCGCAGCGGCTCGGCCCCCAATGTCCTTCCTAAAGAAGCCTCCTGCACCGCGAATCTCCGTATCCTGCAAGGGGATACTTCCGCGGATGTCCTGGCCCATCTTCGCCGGGTATCAGGTATGGACTATCAGGTGCGCCCCATCGCGGTCGAAGAACCCTCCGGGGTCGCCTCAACCGAGACCGCTGCTTACGGTCACCTGACGGGCGTCATCGGCCGCCTTTTCCCTGAAGCAGTGATCATCCCCTACCTGATGGCCGGAGGAACGGACAGCCGTTATTACGAGGAACTGGCGGACCATGTCTACCGTTTCCAGCCCCTGCGCCTGACGGAAGCTCAGCTGGCGCTCATGCACGGCACGGATGAACATCTGGAGATCGACAATCTGGGCCGGATGATGGCCTTTTACCGGGAACTGATTACCACCCTCAATTAGGCGGGCTGGCAGCGGCGTTTCTTTTGCGGTGAGCCCGGTACTCCAGGGCCAGGTTGAGGGAGATGCCCAGGGCGATCAGAAGGCCGCCCCAGAAAGAAGCGTCCGCCGTAAAACCACCCATGAACAGGTCGATGACAACACCGGTCAGAACCTGGCCGACAAAAGTCAGGACGGTCAGGTGAAACTGTGAGATCTTGGGAACCAGGATATTGAAAAGCAGGACCCCCAGGACGCCGAGCACACCTCCCAGATAAAGCCAGGATCCGAAACCGGTCGGGAAGACCGGGCGGGGCGCGTTTTTGGCCGTCAGCCCGACTAGAATCAAGGTCACAGGCAGGCCTGCCAGGTGATTGACGAAAGAGCCCGGAAGCGGGCCGATCTTCTCAGCCAGGCGGGCGTTGATGGAGCGGGAGACGACAATCGAAATGCCGGCGCCCAGGGAGAACCAGACCGCCAGGGCCGCCTCCAGGACAGAGTGATCCAACATGACCACAATGCCTGCCAGACAAAAGACCAGACCGATCAGGGTAGAAGGCCGGAAGGCGCGCCGGGTCATGCCCAGCCAGCCGCTGGCGTCGATGACCAGTGAGGCCACTGTTTGTCCCAGGAGTCCCAGCGCCACAATGCTGGTCATGGTGATCCTGCCAAAGGCCATGTTGTTGGCCACCGTGGTGAAGACGCCGACCACGCCGCCCAGGTAAAACCACCAGGGTGAACGACTACGGGGAAGCGGTTTTTCTTTTCTTACCAGACAAAGGACCAGAGCAAACAAAACACCCACCAGGTGGATGATGGCGGTCGCCGGGTAAATGCCCACGCTTGACGTCAGTTGTCCATTGATCAGGATCATGATGGACAGAAGGCCGCCGGTCAAAAAAGAAATAAAATGGTACATGAATTCTCCTTGCACGATTATAACCGATCTGACCTCAAGTCTTGTTATAATGGCGGGAGTATCAAAGTAAGAAGGAGTTTCATGAGTCGGCGTCAGCAAGCCTGGTATCAAGCGTTTC
>JAAZFK010000172.1 GCA_012511735.1 Clostridiaceae bacterium
CTGGTCAATCTGACCGCGACGCCGGTTGACCCGGGGAACATCCCCCTGGATCCGGCCTTTGAGGCCCATCTGACCAGCCAGAAATTTCCCGAAAGCTATAAACCCGCGCTTCGGCGCCTCCATAAGGTTTATCCCAAGTGGGTTTTTCAGGCGGTTCATCTGATTGACGAGGACACCTACAAGAAGACAAACGAAACGCTGTCTTTCACCAAGGCGCTTAACATCCAGTCAGATCCCAAAGTGCCGGCCCGAAGTCTTGTGACCCAGTATTCGGTATTGAGTCATCGCCTTTACGCGACCCCAGGCTACGACTACAAGACGGACACCTGGACTTCCTACGACGCGGGAGGCTGGTACAGGGCCAGTCGTGAGTATCTGGCCTATTCGATGGACCCCCGCAACTTCCTTGAGGAGAGTTCCATCTTCCAGTTCGAACAGCTCTCATACGACCCCAACATCCACACCATCGAGGCAGTTACTGAGATTTTGACAGGCACCTTCATGGACAAGGGGGAACGGATCAGCTTCGTGGATCTGAACGGACAGAACCGGAGCATGACCTATCCCGAAATATTCATGGATGCCGCCCAAATCACAGGCGTCAACCCCTATTTCCTTGCACAACGCTGCCTGACGGAAGTGAGCAGGAACGGGTCCGATTCAGTGCTGACCGATAAACGCGATGTAGGTTATGAAAGCATCTACAACTTCTATAATATCGGGGCCACAGCCGGATCAAGCCCGATCTCAAGCGGTCTGAGATACGCGAAGTACGGAAAGAATAGCGATGGACCCACAGACACGGAGAGGGAAAAATATCTGCTGCCCTGGGACAACCAATGGCGCGCCATCGTCGGCGGGGCCAAGTGGATTGACAGCGGTTACATTGCCTATGGCCAGGATACGTCCTATTCACAGAAATTCCACATGGACGGCAGCCTGAGCGGCACTTACTGGCACCAGTACATGGGCAATATCGCGGCGCCTGCCAATGAGTCGGGACGGGTCTTTTACACCTACCTTGAGCATGACCTGCTCTCAAGTCCGTTCACCTTCAAGATTCCGGTCATGAAGGATTTGCCTGACGAGGTCAGCCCCTATCCCAGTGACGATCTGAGCCGTAATAATTGGCTGAAATCACTTACAGTCTCCAAAGGCCAACTGAGCCCGGCTTTTCATCCTGAGAAGTATGAATACAACCTGACCGTTAATGGCACTGACAACAGCCTGACCATCAAGGGGACACCTTATCATTCCAAGTGCACGGTCAAAAATGCGGGAGCAATCAAGCTGCAGGGAGGCATGAACAAGATCAGTGTTCAGGCGGTCTCCCAAAGCGGCCATATACGCACTTACACCCTCAACATCAATTTTACGGGCAAACCCCCAACCGGGGCACCGGCCTTAACAGTCAATCCGACGAATGACTATAAGCTGACCAATAATATGATCTCGAACGCCTGGCCGGGAGACGGAAGAAATAAAGCGGACAAGATTGTCGCGGGTCTGGATCTCCCTGCCGGCTACAGCGCCAAGGTGACCAACCTGGCAGGCAAGGAGGTCTCCGCAGACACCACGGTCGGTACCGGCACCAAGATCAATGTCTTCTATGAGGGGGTCAAGGATCCCGTGGAGACTTACTATGTGGTGATTTATGGGGATGCCAATGGGGATGGAAAGATTAACTCAGTTGATTTATCTTATATCATCGATGCGATGTACAAAGGGGAGAGGTGGAGTTCGGCTCAGAATGAAGCTCTCGATGCCAATCGCGATGGGACAGTAAACTCGATTGATCTGTCAAAGGTTATTGACGCCATGTACAAAGGAAAAATAATCGAGCAGAACTGATTTGAAATAATGCGAAAACAGTAGAACTATGGTGCCTCCAGCTGTTGTCGTGGTAGCGTGAAAGTGATCTAACAACCAATATGAAAATAAAAAAACAAATCGTATTTTTTATCATTGTCGGAATTGTCTTATTAGCGGTCTTACCTGCGATCCCGGTGTCGGCCGCTAGCCGGCAGGCAACTATTTCAGGACCAAAAGAAGCACAAATTGGACAGAGTTTCACTGTTACGCTTGGGTTTAGTCCAGCCGAAAAAACGAGAAGTTCAGATTTTGACATTACATATGATAATAATTTAATTCAATTAACCGGGATTAGTAAGGCGTCTAACGTCGCTGATAAGGTACTTCCTGAGTCCGCAAGTGGGGCGAAATCACCACTTAAGGTTGGAGTTATTCATTACGGTGATGGCGTGTCCGCAGATAAGATTCTGTATCTTCAGTTTAAGGTCATCGCAAAAGGATCAGTCACGATCAAGATTACTTCTGCAAGTGATGGGGTTGACGGGAATACCGTCTCAGCCGGTGCCTCCCGCACAATTGAGCTGACAGACGCATCCACTACAACAGCCAAAACCACCAGTCCCACAACAAC
>JAAZFK010000023.1 GCA_012511735.1 Clostridiaceae bacterium
CACTACGGCGCAGATCGCGCGGCGGCCAACGGCTTCGGGATTCAAGGTTATCCCGTCACCAACGTGCAGATTACGCTGAGGGGCAGGCAGCAGGTGCTGGCAGACATCACCGCCGGCAGGATATCTGCCTACATCGACGTCAGTGAAGTGGCCAGAACAGGTCCCGTCCAGCTACCGGTAAACATCGACACCAACACCTTGCTTTACACCAAGACTGAGTTGCTTTTTCCGGCAACGGTCACGGTCAACATATTTGGACAGGAATGAGAAGCGCTGTTCAAGGATTGGGCAGCCGGGACGGGCCGGCTGCTTTTGTCTGAGTAAAAGAATGTAATGGGGGAAACAATGAGCAGCTTGTTTGGAACGGATGGAGTGCGCGGTGTCGCCAACCAGGATTTGACACCTGATCTGGCTTTTTCGATCGGATTGGCCGGTGCCCTGGTCCTGACGGAAGAAACCCACCATAAGCCAACCTTCGTCGTCGGTGCAGACACAAGGATTTCCTGCGGCATGCTGGGATCCGCCCTGATCGCGGGAATCACTTCGGCCGGAGCTGATGTAATCGACGTGGGCGTGATCGCGACGCCCGGAGTCGCCTGGCTGACCCGCCAGCTGGGAGCGGACGCGGGGGCCATGATTTCCGCTTCCCATAATTCATTTGAATTCAATGGCATCAAACTTTTCTCCTCAGGCGGCTTCAAACTGGCGGACGAAACAGAGGAAGCGATTGAAGCCATGATCCTTGCCGGATTCGAGGGGAGGGACAGACCCATCGGGGACCGGGTCGGCCGTCTGACCTCCTACCCGGAGGGCGCTGAAGACTACAAGAACCATCTGCTTTCGATTGCCGACCTTGATTTATCCGGCATGCGGCTGGTGATCGATTGCGCCCATGGCGCCAGTTACCAGACGGCACCGGCGCTCTTTAAGGCGCTCGGGGCCGAGATCATTACCCTGGGCGTGGAGCCGGATGGCTATAACATCAATAAGGGCTGCGGATCGACTTACGCGGAGAACTTATCCGCGCACGTGCTTGAGGCCAAGGCGGATCTGGGCCTGGCCTTTGACGGTGACGCGGATCGCCTGATCGCCGTGGATGATCAGGGCGATGTGTGTGACGGAGACGTCATGCTGGCGCTGCTGGCCAGGCACATGGACAGGCGCGGCAAGCTTGCCGGCAAGACCATTGTCGCGACGGTTATGAGCAACTTCGGTTTGGAGAAGATGGCGGAGCGGGAAGGATACAGATTGCTTCGTACGGCGGTGGGTGACCGCAATGTCCTGGAACAGATGCTACGTGAGAATCTGTCCCTGGGGGGAGAACAAAGCGGCCATGTTATTTTGCTGGATGATACAACCACAGGTGATGGCCAGCTGACGGCTCTCAGACTCCTTGGAGCGCTTCGGGCTGAAGGGGAGGGAGTCCGTTTAAGTCAACTTCGCCGCTTCATTGAGCTCTTCCCCCAGGTCCTGCTCAATGTCAGGGTAGAAACAGGCAAAGCCGGCCGGATCATGGAAGATCCGGGACTTGCCGAAGCCATGCGGGCAACAGAAGACCGATTGGGCCGGGGAGGCAGGTTGCTGGTACGCAAGTCGGGGACCGAACCCTTGATCCGGGTCATGATTGAAGGCCAGGATGTCGATGAGATCAAGGCCTATGCCGAGCAGTTACGGCAAGTCATTGAGGCGATTGGCGCGGAAATCCGCTGAGGCTGACCGATGTCCAGGAGAAAACGTGGCCGGTTCGTCTTTTTAATGGTGACAGTCAGCAGTCTTTTGTTGCTGCTTTCAGCTTTTGGTGTCCTTCCCAAACCTGTCCGGGGAGCCAAACGTTTCCAGATCAACCAGGCTATCCCGCAGAATCCAACGGACCCGGTTCCGGAGGCAGTCGATCCGGAACATACGACTGATGACAGCCAACCAAACGAAACACTCCCTGAGACTGAAGCAACAGAACTTGAACTTCGGGAGCTTCCAGTGACGGGTAACGAGGCGGATTTGCTGCCTGCAGGTGGAACTTCGCTGAGAGAGTGGCCACAAGCCCTGTCAATCCCGGTCTTGCACGCGCCTGACTTGGACGCTTATCTGGGACGGGAACGCGGGGACCAGCCTTTGCAAGGGATTACGGTCATTCTGGACGCGTCGCGCGGCGGCGCGGACACGGGAGCTGTCTGGGGGACAGGCGCCGACGCGGTGATGGAAAAGACCCTGGTGCTCGACATGGCCCTGGAAGCGGAAAAAGCACTGTCCGCGTACGGAGCCAACGTGGTCATGACCCGGACAACTGATGAGGAATTCTCTCTTTTCCGCACGGTGGCCAAAGCGGCCGATCATGCCTTGCTCCGTTACGGGGACGCCGCTGTGGCCAATGGTTATGAACGGGAGCTGGCCGACAATCTGCGGCTCCTGATGGGCGATATCATCCGGATCAACCAGAACAGTCCTTCTTCCGGCGGGAGAGGACTATTCGGCTTCATCGGCACTCCGCCACAACTTCGGATTATCTACGATATCGAATCTCAGTTTACGGATGTACTCTTTATCAATCTTTCCCTGGCCTTTGATATCAATGACCCGGCCAGTCGGGGGGCACAGGTCTATTTCATGTCGGCTGATTTTGTCAAGGAGGTGAACAACGGCTATGCGGCTGGCCAGGATGCCCAGGCACTGGCGCCTAATTACACCAATATTGACAGTCAGGGGAGGGCCCGGTTGGCGGCGCTTCTTAAAGCTTCCCTTGCCCAGGGTGGAGCGGGACTTCAACCCGAGGACCAGAATTTGCAGGGGGCTGAGAAGGACATGGCCGTGCTGCGCCTGACCAACTTTGTTTCCGCTTCGGTCGTGCCGGGTTATTTGTCAAACAGTGACGACAGGGCTGTTCTGACCTCACAGGAAGGACGCCGCGCCGTTGGCCAGTCGATCGCCCGGGCCGTACTGAATTATTACGTTACAGAGCGTCCCTGAGTTCCGACAGTTTGTTGAAGCGGGCGACGGGCAGTTGACCGACCGGGTAGGAGCCAAGTTCCGGATCGTCGGAGGTTCTGGACAGCCCTTCCCGGATCTTGCTGATTTTTTCAGCTTCAGCGATGACCAGGACAATTTCTTTTTCCGGATCACCCAGCCTGCTGTACCAACCCTCTGACTCCCGCGTTGCCAGGCGGCAGTGCAGGATGGTGGCGCCCGTGCCACCCGAGTCTTCTACAAGCTCCATGACATGGGATGTATGCCCGCGGTTGGCGACTACGAAGAGGGCATAACGGTCGTCCTGCCAAGTCATTTGAGATTGATCAGGTTTCGCCTCTTCAGCTTCATCGCAATCGGGAACCATGTCGAGGAGACCGGCCACCCGGTCGAGTGCCAGCGAGAAAAGGATGCC
>JAAZFK010000173.1 GCA_012511735.1 Clostridiaceae bacterium
ACGTGCCTGTTCTGATGCTGACTGCCCGAAGTGATACGCTGGACAAAATCATCGGTCTGGAGTTGGGCGCCGACGACTACATCCTGAAGCCTTTCGACCCCAAGGAACTCCTGGCCCGTGTGAAAGCTGTGTTGCGACGCTTTCACTCACCCGGCCTTCAATCGGCGGCCAAAGACGCCAGTAAAAAAGAAGTCGTGACCTACCCCGATCTGGTTGTTGACCGCATCCGCTACGCGGTTCGTATCGGGGACAAAGAGATTGATATGCCGCCGAAGGAGCTCGAACTCCTGTTTTTTCTGGCCTCGCATCCCAACAGGGTTTACACCCGTGATCAGATTCTTGAGCATATCTGGGGCATGGACTATTACGGGGAACAGCGAACCGTCGATGTCCATATCAAGCGAATCAGGGAAAAACTTGATGTTATTGATCACCCGCTCTGGCAGATCAAGACCGTGTGGAGCGTCGGCTATAAATTTGAGCTGAAGGATCTGGACGATCAGTGAGAAGGCTTTCACTATACACAAGAACTTTACTGACCATCTCGGCTGCCATCCTGGTTATCTTTGTCGCGTTGGCCTTAATCTACGGTACCATTTACAGCTATTCCTCCTGGCAGCAACGCCAGGAGGAGCTGAAGCGAAACGCGGCTGAGCTGGCGACCCTGACTGAAAACAGAATGGACGCGGCTCACATTACCTTTACCAGCGCGGATATCACGGGCCATATCTCTTTTGCTGCCCGCTCAACCACCGCCTTTGTCTGGGTTGTCAATGTCAATGGAGAGATTATTTACCATACAGGAATTCCTGCGGACACCATCGTCCTGCTTGAGCGAACCGGGGACGACGGCAGGGGGGACCCGATCCTGCCCGCGGAAGCCCGCAACTCAATTCAGGCAGTCTACTGCGAAGTAGGGGACAGGACCGGTTTTTCGTCGCTTCTCCCGGAAGCATCTGAATGGTTGGTCGCCAGCGCACCGATCGGTCGTCACGGAGATCTCTACACCGGAGAGATTGTGCTGCTCAAGCGTCACCACTCAGAAAACTTCAGCGCTTTCCTTATGGAACATAACGTTCCTATCTCCTTCACGGCCGCATTCCTGCTGTCGCTTGCCATCATCATTTGGTTGTCGCGCAACATCACCCGGCCCATTGCCGAGTTGGCCAGAACCGCGAACTCTGTGTACAGCGGTGATCTTTCCGCCCGGGTCGAGATGGGCGCCAAAGCTAAAAGGGACGAGTTGATTCCCGCCAGCCGCGAAGATGACCTGACCAGATTGGTGAGAACTTTCAACATGTTGATTGCGCAATTTGAGGAACGGGAATTACAGCATTCCGAATTTCTCAGCAACGTCTCACATGATTTGCGCACACCCGTAACCTCGATAGGCGGCTTCATTGAGGGCATGCGCGACGGTACCATTCCTGAGGAAAAATTCGACTACTATCTTGACATTATCAAGGTGGAGGCAAATCGTCTGGAAGGTCTGATCAACACCTTGTTCGATCAGACGGGACAGGAGGGGCAGACAGTCCTGAGGCAGGAGGTCTTCGACCTGTATGCTCTGATCCGGCAGGTGAAGCAGTCGTTTGAACCTCTGCTTGCAGAAAAACAGCTTGAAATCGAAACAGTTTTGGATCACCGTTTTGAAGAACCTGTCCGCGCGGTGGGCGACGTCGGTCAGCTGACCCGGGTCCTGAATAATCTATTGACCAACGCGGTCCGCTTTACACCAAAACACGGCATCATCATCATCAGTACCTACATCGGTGACCGTTCGATCCGTGTGTCGATCGAAGACAACGGCCCTGGGATCCCTCCTGAAGATCTTCCGCGGATCTTCGATCGTTTCTACAAGGCCGATAAATCCCGGCACGGAGAAGGATCGGGTCTTGGCCTGTACATTGCTCGCGCTCTGGTCCAAAGACACAGCCAGCACATTGAGGCCGGCAAATCCGCTGATCTTGGCGGGGCCAGGATCACATTCACTGTCGCCAGGCCATAAAGACAGTCTGCCTGAACACATGTTCATAATATGGCTACATGTGGCCGATAAACTGCTTAAAGCGAAGCATTGAAGGAGGCCAATGGTGAAAAAAGATCGAACCGGCTTATTTATCCTGATCGCCGTCTTTTTGCTGGCGGCT
>JAAZFK010000174.1 GCA_012511735.1 Clostridiaceae bacterium
ATAAGCGTTCTTGGGAACGAGATCATCCGTGTATTTCGCGCGGCCGGTCGCTTTATCGAAAGCATCGACGCGCTTCGTACTTCTCCCAACTTCCATATGTAACTCCCTCTAACGATGATTTACGGATCGGTTTTTTCCGCATCAGCTTTTGAAAAATTATAACATAATCATGGTTAAACACAGGTGAAAGTGAGGGCCTGATATGACCAGAATAGCGGCCTTGTATGACTTATAGCTTGCCCTGCGTGATATAGTAAAAATAATTAAAGGGGGGGCGGCCAATGGTGAATCGATTCGAAGCAATTATGAGCCGGGTGGAGCAAAATCCTGACAAAAAAAGATGCGCGGTGGTTTGCGCGGACGGGCCGACCAGGGAGGCGGTCCGGGAAGCGGAGACGAGGGGCCTGATTCAGGCCGAATTCTTCTCGGGTGACCTGGCACCCATGGAAGCGGTGAGGGGAGTTCACGCCGGCCAATTTGACATCCTGCTCAAGGGCAATATTGATACGGCTGTCCTGCTGAAGGAAGTGGTCAACAAGGAGTACGGCCTGCTGACCGGCCGCCTGATTTCCCATGTGGCCCTCCTGGATGTGCCCCGCTATCACAAGCTCCTGCTTTTGACCGACGGGGGCATGGTCATGTATCCCGATTTGGATCAGCTGAGGGGGATCCTGGAGAACGCGGCCGGTGTCATGCGGCGTCTGGGGGTCGAGCTGCCCAAGGTTGCCTGTCTGGCCGCGGTCGAGAAGGTTCACGAGCGGATGCCCGAAACCGTCAGGGCGGCGGCCTTGAAGGAACTCCAGCAGACAGGGGAGATCCGGGACTGCCTGGTGGAGGGACCTATTTCGTTTGACCTGGCCTTCGATCGGGAGGCGGGGAGAACCAAGGGATATGACAGCCCGGTGGCGGGCGACGCGGATGTTTTCCTTGTCCCTGATTTCGTCTCGGGCAACCTGCTGGCCAAGTCTTTGGTTTATGGGGGAGGCGCCCGGTTCGCGGGCTTTCTGGCGGGCGCCAGGGCGCCTGTTATCCTCACGTCGCGTGCTTCATCCGCGGAGGAAAAACTCTATTCCATCGCCTGCTCAGCGCTTGTTTCAAGTCTTTCCAATTAGAGGGGGGCAAGGTCGCCATGAAGATTCTGGTCATCAATCCGGGTTCAACTACCACCAAGGTCGCGCTTTTCGAGGCCTTGACGCTTCTAAAAGAGAAGAAGATCAACCACTCCAACCAGGAGTTGGCCCGTTTTGATTCAATCGGTGATCAGTTGGATATGCGGGTGGAACGGGTCTCGGAGTTTCTTGATGAAGAAGGGATGAATCCGTCGGATCTCGACGTGATCGTGGCCCGTGGCGGCATGCTGCCACCGGTGCGCCACGGCGCCTACCGGGTCGACGAGGCCCTGGTCGAGACCTTGCTGGAGCGACCGGCCGAGCAGCACGCTTCCAATCTGGGGGCGGGGATTGCTTTCCGCCTGGCCCGGCCGCATGACATCCCTGCCTATATATATGATTCGGTTTCGGTGGATGAGCTGGAGCCGGTGGCCCGGCTATCGGGCGTCAAAGGATACGATCGCCGCAGTTTCAGCCATGTGCTCAACACACGGGCGGTCGCCCGCGAGATCGCCCGCCAGGAAGGATTCGACCTGGAGGAGACCAATGTCATCGTCGCTCATCTGGGGGGAGGGATTTCGCTCAACCTGCAGTCCAACGGTAGCCTGATCGATGTGGTCTCGGCGGATGAAGGTCCCTATTCGACGGAGCGGGCGGGGAGCCTGCCTGTTTTCTCGTCCGTCCAGATCGTCAAGGATCAGGGAGTGGACGCGCTCTATAAATATGAGACGGGGCTGGGTGGCCTTTTGTCCTACACGGGCTCCAATGACGCCGTCGCGATCGAGACGCGCGCCCTTGAAGGCGATGAAGAATCACTTTTGCTTTACCAGGGGATCGCCTACCAGACTGCCAAGGCCATCGGAGGTCTGGCGACTGTGGTCGGGGGGCAGGTGAGAGCCATTATTCTGACAGGCGGCATGGCAAGATCCAATCTGGTCACCGACGCCATCAAGACGAGCGTCGCTTTCATCGCGCCCGTTTACGTCTATCCGGGTGAACTGGAAATGGAAGCGCTGGCCGCGGGGGCCTGGCGGGTTATGCGGAGCGAGGAGGAGGCCCGGGTCTTCAAGCCTGACCGCTAGTCTTCACTGCGGTCGGGATGCTCCATCATGTCTTCCCAATATTCCTCGATGTTGGAGGCCTGTTTGGCCTGAGCGTGCTGTTCACGTTCTCTTTTTGCCTGCTCGGCCGCGGCGATGGCCTCGTTGGGGGTCATCTCCATGAGGGCGGGATTGTCAATCAATGAATCGAAGAGCTCAAGGCTCTTGATGAAGTAGTAGCCGTCGCAGATCCGCTCATCCAGGGTGATGTTGAGGTCGATGGTCTTTTTCCAGACCACTTCCTCTGTCCGGATGTCCCGGTAAGGTTTGAGGTAGATCCGGCCGATGGCGCAGAAGACCGAGGTCGTCCCGAACTCATACAGATGGTGGTACATGGCGTCGCCGCCGATGCTGCCCATATGAGAAATAAAGATGGACGAGTAGAGGGGGATCAGTTCCATCAGGGACTTGGGCATCATGCCGTGGAAGTCAAGTGCCCGCGCCACCGCGACGATGAAGCGTTTGACGAAGCGGGGCAGCTTGGCGATCATGCCGATGAAGCGGTCGTCTTCCTTGCCGGTCGTCCCCTTGATTTCATCGACACTGGCGGTCATCTTATCCCTGACGGAGGAGAGTGTGTCATCCCCGTCGAAGCGGACGCGGGCGACCGACTCGATGCCTTCATCGGTCAGGGAGGTTTTGACAACGTAGAGGATGTCGAAGGAATTGTGCTGGTAGAGCCGCCGTCCCGCGACGAAGCGGTTGAGGTGGGGCCTGCGGGTGAAGGTATGCAGGCAGGCGGCTGAAATGATATTAAAAACAGTGATCCGCTCACCTTGTTTTCGTTGTTCCCGGATGTATTTTTGGATATTTTCAACGCAATAGGACTTGCTGTAATAGACGGCCGATTCATTCCTGCCCCTCATGATGTAGGGCATAA
>JAAZFK010000175.1 GCA_012511735.1 Clostridiaceae bacterium
CTGATCGCGGGCGTGGTCAAGCAATTCTGGACAGACGTGATCTGGAGGGACATCGACTACATGTTCATCGACATGCCCCCCGGCACAGGAGACGTGCCGCTGACTGTGTTCCAGTCGATCACCGTCGACGGTATTGTGGTGGTGACCTCTCCCCAGGAACTGGTTGCCATGATCGTTGAGAAGGCGGTCAGGATGGCCGCCATGATGGAAATTCCGGTCGTCGGCATGGTAGAGAATATGGCCTATTTCCTCTGTCCTGACAATGGGAAGGAATACAAAATATTCGGCGACAGCCATATTGAAGCCATCGCGAACGCTTATCAGTTGGATCTGGTCGCCCGTCTTCCCGTTGACCCGTCCATCGCGCGGGCGGCGGACAGGGGTGAGATTGAATCGTTGGAGGGCGGCTGGCTGGATGCGCTGGCTGATCAAATTGAAAGGATCGAACAAAGAAATGATCAAAATAGCGGTAGCAAGTGAAGGAGGAGCTGTCACAGCTCATTTCGGCCATTGCAGGAACTTCAATCTTTATGATGCGGAGGATGGCCGGTTGGTCACCGGCAGCTCCATCCCCAACCCGGGCCACAAACCCGGTTTCTTGCCGGTGTTTCTTCATGAACAAGGGGTCAATGTGATCATCTCCGGCGGGATGGGAGCCGCGGCGGTCGACCTGTTCAACCAGCAGGGCATCCAGGTGGTGGTGGGCGCACAGGGCGACGCCCGGGAAGCTGCCCAGGCCTACCTTGAGGGTGAACTGATCTCAACCGGCAGCATTTGTCATGAGCATCAGAGTCACGACGAATGCGGCGAATAGCCCAGCAGTTTCCTTAAAGCTTGCGTCTCTTCATGCCCTGCCGCCGCCCTGACTTTCAAGTCCAGGTAGGCGGTCAGGGTTTTTTGGTTTCGACAGAATAAAAAGATGGTTTTTCCTCTGATTGACTCCGGGGGCGTGATCCCGGTGTGGGGGAAATCCTGCTCTTCATAGAGGACCAGGCCATATTTTTCAGCGCTCTTTTGCGCCAGCGGCCGGATCTGAGACAGCAGGGGCTCTTCGAAGGGGGCGCTCAAAGCCAGCTCCTTCAGGCCCGCCGCCGTCAACTCGCAGAATACTTCAATGGCGCCGGCAAAATAAGATCGGGGATCAAGTCCCGCAGCCGGTTGGTGGTGATCCTTCATCTTTATTTCCCTGATCTTTACGCAGTTGCGCAAACATATCGGCCGTCATCGCGGATAGATCGTAGTCAGGTTTCCAGTCCCATTCCTGTTGCGCGCAGCTGTCATCCATGGAATTGGGCCAGGAATCGGCGATGGCTTGCCGGACGGGATCGACCTTGAAACTGAGCTGAAAGTCCGGCAGATGTTGCCTGATCGATGCCGCAATCTCTTCGGGTGACACGCTCATGGCCGTGATGTTGAACGCATTTCTGTGTTTGAGGCGAGCCGGGTCAGCTTCCAGGAGCATGGTGAAAGCCTTGAGGCAATCGGGCATGTACATCATGTCCATCTTGGTCCCTTCGGCGATATAGGACTCATAACGGCCCTGACGGATGGCTTCATAATAGATATGGACGGCGTAATCCGTTGTGCCGCCGCCAGGCGGTGTCTTGTATGAAATCAGGCCGGGCAGCCTGACTCCCCGTGTATCGATACCGTACCGGTGGTGATAGTAATCACAAAGTAACTCGCCCGCCACTTTGGTGACCCCGTACATGGTGTTGGGCCTTTGAAGCGTATCCTGAGGTGTACGGTCGGCAGGAGTCGAAGGGCCGAAAGCAGCGATGGAGCTGGGGGTAAAGACCGCCAGCTTATACTCGCGCGCAACTTCGAGCACCTTGTAGAGGCCGTTCATGTTGACATCGAAGGCGCGTTGGGGAATCTCCTCCCCGATTGCTGACAGGATCGCGGCCAGATGAACTACGGTATCAATGTTGTAGGCACGGACGACTGCAGCCAGCCGCTCAGCGTCGAGTACATCCAACTGTTCAAAATGACCTTCTCCAATCACCTCCGGCACATCCTTGCGGATCAGGTCGGACGCAACGACCCGATCAACCCCATACTCACGGCGGAAATGGCAGGTCAACTCCGTGCCAATCTGGCCAAGACTACCCGTAATCAGTATCCTTCTCATTCGTTCCCCTCAATTCAGCCTCTTGAAAGGCAGTTGTAATTCGAAGTCAGGCTGTCATCACGCCGATCTGATCCGGCAGGATCAGGGTCGCTCCCGTCTTAGATTGAATCTCTTCCACGGTCACACCGGGCGCCAGCTCCCTTAAAAGAATGCCGTCCGGCGTCACTTCCATAAAACCAAGCTCGGTCACGATCAGGTTTACCTTGCGGGCACCCGTCAACGGCAAATCGCATTTTTCTACGATTTTGGGGTCGCCGTTCTTGGTCACATGTTCCATGGCGATGATGACCTTTCTCGCGCCGGCGACCAAGTCCATGGCGCCGCCCATGCCGGGAACCAACTTTCCCGGGATCATCCAGTTGGCCAGATTGCCTTCCTGATCCACTTCCAGGGCGCCCAACACGGTTGCTGCCAGGTGGCCGCCCCTGATGATGGCAAAGGAAGTGGCGCTGTCAAAGCAGCAGCCTCCGGGCAGAATGGTAACAGGCATTCCACCGGCGTCGACGATGTCCGGGTCTTCCTGTCCCGGTTCGGGAGCCGGACCGACCCGGGTAAAGCCATTTTCGGAATGAAGGACAATATGAACCTCGTCCGGCACATAATTGGCGACGGAGGTTGGCAAGCCTATTCCAAGATTGACTACATCCCCATCCTTAAAGATTCTGGCAACGCGACGGGCGATTCTCTCACGCGGATTCATTGGGCGACTCCTTTCTGACGATAAGATCGACGAAGACACAGGGGGTCATCACTTCATCGGGATCGAGTTCCCCTGCCTCCACAATTTCGTCGGCCTCGACAATGACCAGGTCGGCAGCCATGGCCATCAAAGGATTGAAATTTCTGGCAGCCCGCCTGTAAACCAGGTTGCCGGAAGTATCCGCTTTGTGTGCCTTGATCAGGGCAATGTCGGCTCCCATTGGCCGTTCCAGGATGTATTTTTTCCCGTCGAACTCCATAACCTGCTTGTTTTCCTCTACGGCAGTTCCGACCCCGGTTGGAGTCAGGAAGCCACCGAGACCGGCGCCTTCGCTGCGGATCTTTTCAGCCAGTGATCCTTGAGGGACCAGCTCGACCTCGATCTCCCCTGCATGCATTTTTTTGCCGGTGATTTTGTTGGTTCCGATATGGGAGGTAATTACTTTTTTTACTTTATCGCAGGCAATCAGCTTGCCGACCCCCCTGTCAGCAAAGGCTGTGTCGTTGACGATCAGGGTTAATTCCCCAATCTCACTGTCAACGATCGCGTCGACCAATCCCTGCGGCGTACCAACGGTCAGAAAGCCGCCGATCATCACCGACTGACCGTTTTTAATCCTGGATAAGGCCTCTGCCATCGTCACCACTTTGTTCATAGGCGATTAACCTTTCTCTTGCTAAATTCTGATTTTCATCGGGTCTTTCTTGTTCACTGTGCATTGTATCATCAGAGCATAGATTCTCCTCCCGAAAACGGTTGGATCAAGCAAAAACAACGCTCATTTATGAAATTAATGCATTTTAAGTCAATTAATAACAATTCCCAACTATTTGACGTTAACTGATCGAGACGGGTGCTAGACTCTATCTGAACGTAACTACAGAATCTGCTTTCAATGAGGAATATTTGCAGAGAAAACAAAAAAAGAGGTGAGTTCTTTTTGTGCGGGTCAAACCTCAACACTAAAGAATCTACCTCTTTATATCAATAGTTAGTGTGGCAAATACCACCTTAGGGGAATCATAGTATGAAACATCGGGCTTGTCAAGATCAAAAACTTATGAGGTGAATGAATCAATGTTAAGGGGTAGTCTGACTATTGTCTTTCAAAGAAAAAAATAAATCCGGAATTTATATTTGTGTATCAGAGATTTCAAGAGCTTCTTGATGCGCGGACTTTGGATGTATACCAATACAATCATACAAATGTATTCGTCGCGTGTAACGAACTCTTGGAAGTCATAGTAAAAACTCTGGAAGGGAACATACGAAGTCGGCGTCACGTCGATGAGGTCAGAGCTGAGACACTCGAAATCATCAAAGCAGATAAAATCTTACAAATTCACGACCGATTTCTATATACCACCCTCATGAGGATTGTTTCACAAAAAGTAGTTGGCAAATCCAAAGCCGCTTCTGATGGTCTTTTTACAGACCCGTTCCATGTATTTCTTAATCGTATTAGGTTTCAAATGGAAACACCTGTAAAAATGCTCAAACATAACTATTTGGGTTTCCTGTTGGATTCTCTGTGGGAGAGTATTCAGACGAAGAAAAATGATGAAATTGAACTCTATCTCACATCACTTGTAGGTCAGTGCATCAATCAAGGGTGGTCTACCAATGGCCTTTCCCAGCTTCTTGGAATATTTGAAGGCGAAATGTCAGCAGAGGATAAATGGAGCACGTTCAAACATCAATTGTTCCCCACCCCAAGCAGACGTTTCCAGGTTTTTTATGGAATCAAGATTGGAGCGAAACGAGGACTATCTGCTGAAGAATTTCGCAATACTATTTTATCACTTGGATTGATCTTAAGGCGCGGCAGTGAGATCATTTCCGAACAAAGTGGAATGAGTCCAGAGTTCACATCACACATAAATTCCAAAGGTAACTACCTAGTCGTTGATATTAAAGCTACAGACCATGACGCTGCCATCCTTTTAGCAATCAATTCCGTCAACCGGAGTTTAAGCGTCGCAACTTTTTTTAATTTATTGGATCCGGAGATTGCTGAATCTCACACACTGATCGCCCTTTCTTGTGAGGAAGGACAGGCAAAACCGAGAAAGATTGCAGATATTTTCAGAACCCACGAGTATGTCGACAGGAAGAATACGATTTTTGATGATACGAGAAAAATTTTCTTAGAAGAAGAGAAGTCGACGATTATGAATCGACTTCACGCATCATTCTCGTACACGAACTTAAGCCGTACATCGTCATTTCAAGAAACAAAGTTTATAACGCTTTGGATTGCGATGGAAGCGGTGATGCAGACGGGGCAATTCGATAACATCATCTCGCATATTAAATGTGTGTTGCCTGAGATCATCGCGATTCGTTATTTTTATCGTATCATTCGGAATTTCTCAGAAGATTGCGTGCGATGCGGTTTTATATCAGAAGATGATCTGGATCTTGACATGAAAGAATCCAATAAGAGACTTTTGGTCACCAAGCTTCTCGATATCTTTCGAGATGATTTTAATTACGAAATTCTAGAACGTCGGTGCATGGTCAGTACATTGTTGGTATTTAGGTGTAAACAAACCCGTGAATTGCTAACCAGCATTCAGCTGATTCAAGAATGCTTAACATCATATACGGCGAAAACCAGGTGGCATATCCAACGTCTCTATCGAATTCGTAACGAAATAACACATTC
>JAAZFK010000176.1 GCA_012511735.1 Clostridiaceae bacterium
ACTTGATGTTTGGCTGCAATCCGGGCCATCTGATCCAGCTCCTCCCTCTCCCAGACCCGGCCGATGGGATTGTGCGGGCTGCAGAGAATGAAGAGCTTGGCCTGAGACATCTTATTTTCGAAATCTTCGAAATCGATCTGATAGCGGCCTTCTCTAATCAATAAAGGGTTGGTCATCAGGGTTCGTTTGTTTTCCAAAACGGCCCGGTAAAAAGGATGGTAGACAGGTGTCTGAATCAGGACCTTGTCCCCGGGTTCGGAAAAGGCCCGGACGGCGGAGAAGACCGCCTGGACCACACCCGTGGTCGGAACCAGCCAGTCCTTGTCCACGGGGAAGCCGTGTCGGTCGCTGTACCAACGGTTGACGGCATCGTAGTATTGATCCCGGGGCCCCGTGTAGCCCCAAACACCCTCTTCTGCCACCTCTTTCAATCGTTGGCGTATGCAGGCGGGGCTTCTGAATTCCATGTCGGCGACAGAAAGAGGAATGACCTCTTGTTCTGGATCAAGAGGGCCGGGCGCGTAATCCCATTTGACCGAGCCGGTATTCCTGCGGTCGATGACCTGATCGAAGTTCATTTTCCCTCCTGGCAGGCGCTCCTAGTCGTCGAGCAGCCAATGCTCAATGATTTTGCTGTCATCAAAGCCGTGAAGCCCAAGATAGTACTCCAGTGAATCAGTCAAAGCCTCGAGAGGCGCCAGTCCGACGACCTCGCTGCCAATGACGGGGACACCGTAACGGGCCGCCTCCATGCGGACCGTTTCGAAGACGCGGTAAATGGGATTTTTTCGGTAATCGGTGATGTTCATGGTGACCTGGACAATGCCTTTTTCCTTGAGTTCGACGCCGCCGGCCTTGATGAACTGGAAGCCCCCACCAGACTGGCGAATGGCCCGGGCAATCCGGTTGGCGATCTCCAGATCGGAGGTGCCAAGGTCGATGTTGTAGGCGACCAGAGGGAAGCGTGCCCCAACGGCCGTGACACCGGCGGTCGGATGAATTTTTCTTTGACCATAATCGGGTTCCCATTCGGGAAGCAGGAGTTTATCCGCCATCCCCTCGAATTGACCCCGACGGATCCTGGCCAGGTTGACCCGGTCGGGCGATGAAGCTGAATCCTCATACAAGAAAACAGGGATATCATAGCGCTCATTGATTGAGCGGGCCAAGTCTTTTGATAAGTCCACCGTTTCTTCAACAGTCATATTCCGGATGGGAATCAGAGGCACCACATCGGTCGCGCCCATCCGCTGATGCTCACCTTCATGTTGATTGAGATCGATCAGGCGGGTGGCGGCGCCGACCGCGTCAAGGACTGCGTCCATGACCGCCTGCGGATCGCCGAGAACGGTAACGACCAGGCGATTGTAATCGCGATCACTCTCGTAATTGACCAAACGGATGCCCGGCCGGCCTTTTAAGGGCGCGACAATTTGTTCAATGATCTCTTCGTTGCGTCCTTCACTGAAGTTGGGGACGCATTCGAGTATCTTTCTGGTTTCAGTCATCTTTCGACCCCTCTCTGATTGTTTGTTCGATTAAGTCATCATCCGCGACAAAGGGGAGGGTCAGGCAATCCTGGCCTTCCATGAGGCGGTTGTATTCTTTTGCTGTTTCGATGGCGTTCTCATTCCTGGCCCAGGCCCGTCTGGCGACGCCGGCCATGACATCCCAGAGGACGGCGTTCCGCAAGACTTCATCGATGCGGTCCGACCCGTCCAGGACACAACCAAAACCACCGTTGATGGCCTTGCCAATGCCCGTGCCCCCGCCATTATGAAGAGCGCAAAGGCTCATGCCCCTGGCGGCGTTGCCCGCAAAGACCGAGGTGGCCATGTCGGCGGTGACATTGCTGCCATCATAAATATTGGACGTTTCCCTGAAGGGGGAATCAGTCCCGCCTGTATCGTGATGGTCACGGCCGATCATAACGGGCCCGATCTTGCCCTCACGAACCAGTTCGTTCATTTTCAAGGCGATGGTCATCCGGCCCAGGGCGTCACTGTAAAGAATACGGGCCTTGGTACCGACCACCAGCTTGTTCTTCTCCGCGTCACGGATCCAGTTGTAATTGTCCCGGTCCTGATAACGCCGGTCAGGATCGATGCAGGAAAGCGCCGCCTGGTCTGTCAGCCGGAGGTCTTCCTCTTTGCCCGAAAGGCAGACCCAGCGGAAGGGACCATAGCCATAATCAAAAAGCAGGGGCCCCATGATGTCTTCGACATAAGAGGGCCAGATGAAGCCGTCGCGGTCGTTTTGACCATTTTTTGAAATCTCTTTGACTCCGGAGTCAAAGACCGCCTTCATAAAAGAATTTCCATAGTCGAAGAAGTAAGTGCCTTTGTCCGTTAACTTGCGAATGGCCTGGAAATGAGCCTCAAGTGATTGGTTGACGTGGTCTGAGAAACGGGTGGGATCCTCGGCCAGCATCCGGGTGCGCTCTTCGAAGGAGAGATCCTGCGGGCAGTAACCCCCGGTATAGGGCTCATGACAGGAAGTCTGATCCGACAGGAGATCAATATGAATGTCGTGAGCGATAGCGTATTCAAGCAGATCTACAATGTTGCCCTGGTAGGCAATGGCCAGGGCTTGTTTGTCCGACATAGCCGACTTGGCTGCCCGGAAGGCTTGTTCACAGGATTCAGCCACCAGGTCAACCCAGCCCTGATCAAATCTTGTCCGGATCCGCGAAGGGTCAACCTCAGCGACAATCGCCACCCCGCCCGCGATCTTACAGGCCTTTCCCTGGGCGCCGGACATGCCGCCCAGCCCTGAGCTGACGAAAAGGTGTCCCGCCAGATTGTCTTCCTTGGGAATACCCAACTGCTGCCTGCCGGCATTGAGCAGGGTATTGTAAGTGCCATGGACGATGCCCTGGGGCCCGATATACATCCAGCCCCCGGCCGTCATCTGGCCATAGCTTGAGACTCCCATGGAGGAGGCCCGGTTGTAATCCTCAAGATTGTCATATTGGCCGATCATCAGGCCGTTGGTCAGGATGACGCGCGGGGCAGAGAGCGGACTGTGGAAGAGCCCGACCGGATGGCCCGAAAAAAGTACCAGGGTTTGCCTGTCGGTCAGCAGTTCGAGGTATCGCTTGATCAGGCAGTACTGCATCCAGTTTTGACAGACAGCACCCGTCTCGCCGTAAGTGATCAATTCGTAAGGGTAAAGGGCTACCTCGAAATCGAGGTTATTGTCGATCATGACCTGGAAGGCTTTGCCTTCGACACAATTGCCGCGGTACTCATCGATGGGTTTGCCAAAAATTCTGCCGGGCGGCCGGTAGCGGTAACCGTAAATTTTCCCGTGCCGGTCAAGTTCCTTGAGAAATTCGGCTGCCATGACCGCGTGATCCTGCTTGGGCACGTAGCGAAGCGCGTTCTTCAAGGCAGTGGCGCGCTCCTTGGCGGATAAGTCCGCCTTACGGCGTGGCGCACGCCGGATTTCAGGTTCAAAAACGGGCTCGGGTGGCAGAGGACCCTCGAGCGAAACGTGAATGTATGAGTCTGCCGGCTGCTTGTCCATGGAAGCCTCCTCTCGTCATCAGGCCATCATATCCAGTATACTATCGAACAAGTAATCAGTCAGCGGGAGGAATGGTGGAATGACTTGGTCAGTCGGCATCGATCTGGGGGGTACCAATATTGCGGTCGGGCTCGTCAGCGAGGACTACCGGATCGCCGACCGTGAGCATGAGAAAACACTCGCGCCCCGCTCAGCGGCCTCCCTGGCAGAAACCATGGCTGGATGTGTCTTTCGTTTGCTGGAAAGGAACCGGCTCCAGCTGTCGGAACTGGCCGCGATTGGTCTGGGCTTGCCGGGTATGGTCCAGGAAAAAACAGGCCTGATGATTGAGGCGGCGAATCTCGGTTTGTATCAGATCGATTTTGCTTCTTTATTCCGCCCCTATTTTCCTCATACTCCCTTGAAAATCAGTAATGACGGCGATTGCGCGATCTGGGGAGAATTCCTGGCGGGGGAGGCCAAAGAACACGAAAGCGTCCTGATGCTGACCTTGGGAACCGGCATTGGTGGAGGCTTCGTTTGTGACCACAGGATATTCAGAGGTGCCAGCGGTCTGGGGATTGAGCCTGGCCACATGGTGGTTGAGACAGAGGGTGCCCGCCTCTGTACCTGCGGCCGGCATGGCTGCCTGGAAATGTACGCCTCCATCCGGGGCTTGAACCTGCTGATCAGGGAGGGGATGCAAGAAGACCCGTCATCCTCGCTCCATCATTTGATCAAGCCGGACAATCCCTCCTACAACGTCAGGATCTTCTTCGACCTGGTCCGCGCAGAGGACGCGGCGGCTCTTCGCATTCTTGATCGCTACACGGCCTATCTGGCTTCGGGGATCCGAAGCTTGAGCGTTCTGTATCGTCCTCATCTTATTCTCCTTGGCGGCGGCATAAGTAATGCGGGTGACCTGCTCTTACAGCCACTTCGAGAGACACTTGATCCCGACAAGGCCGGGGATTACATCTTATCCCTGCCCCCTGTCGCAGTCAGCAGGCTTGGCAACGACGCGGGAATAATCGGTGCCGCCATGCTCCATCTGGAAAGCCCTTCCTGAAAATAAACCGCTCACTTTCTCTTGACAGGGTTGAAGGAGAAGCCTATGATGATCACATCAAATAAATTTGATGTGAGAGGGAAGATGGAACCTGATTTCCGGCAACAAGCGAAGCTTCTCAAGGCCTTTTGTGATGAAAACCGGCTGAGAATACTGGACCTGTTAGGCTCAGGCGAGCAGTGCGCCTGTATTTTGCTGGAACAGCTGGAATTGGGGCAGTCGGGCCTGTCTTATCACATGAAGATTCTGGTCGAATCGGGAGTCGTGGATAGCAGGCAGGAAGGAAAATGGACCTACTATAAAATCAGCGAAGAAGGAAGCTCCTACGCGATCAGTCTGCTTAAGGATCTGACGAGACCTGCGCCCAAAGGTGACCGCCGTTGCTGTATCTCCTAGATAGCTACCGTTTGCTGCTTTAACGGCCATCGTGAAGATGGTTTCTTTTCAGCTCGATACATCAAAAATATTTGATATGATAACGTCTTGGATGTTGGAGGATCAAATGATGGAGAAAGATAAAAAGACCTCGATGGGATTTTTCGAGAAATATTTGACGCTGTGGGTGGCCCTGTGTATGGTGGCCGGGGTGCTGATCGGCAAATTTCTTCCAGCGGTTCCGGGCTTTCTGGGCCGCTTTGAATACGCCAATGTCTCGATCCCCATTGCCTTGCTCATTTGGATCATGATTTATCCCATGATGTTGAAAGTGGATTTTCAAAGCATCAAAGATGTTGGCAAAAATCCCAAGGGCCTGTTTGTCACCTGGACGACCAACTGGCTGATCAAACCCTTTACCATGTTTGGGATTGCCTGGCTGTTCTTCCAGGTCATTTTCAAGGCATGGATTCCCGCGGATTTAGCCAAAGCTTATCTGGCAGGAGCCATTCTGCTCGGCGCCGCACCCTGTACTGCCATGGTCTTCGTCTGGAGCCATCTGACACGGGGAAACGCGGCCTATACCGTCGTCCAGGTCGCTTCCAACGACCTGATTATTCTGGTCGCTTTCACGCCGATCGTTGCCTTGTTACTTGGCATGGGCGGGGTGATGATCCCTTGGGAAACGCTGATCCTGTCCGTGGTGCTCTTTGTCCTGATCCCCCTTACCGGAGGCATGCTGACGCGCCGGGCGGTTGTCAAGAAGCGCGGTGTCAGGTATTTCGAAGAAACATTTATTCCCCGGTTTAATCATTTCACCATGATTGGTTTGCTGCTGACCTTGATCATCATTTTCTCATTCCAAGGTGAGGTGATTATCAACAATCCTCTGCATATCCTCTTGATAGCGGTTCCTCTTGCCATCCAGACCCTGCTGATATTCTTTGTTGCCTATCTGGCGGCCAAGCTGCTCAAACTTCCTCATGACGTCGCGGCGCCTGCCGGTATGATTGGGGCTTCAAACTTCTTCGAGTTGGCAGTCGCGGTCGCCATATCTCTTTTTGGGACCAAGTCGCCCGCTGCGCTCGCGACCATCGTGGGTGTGCTGACCGAGGTGCCTCTCATGCTCTTGCTGGTCAAAATCGCCAACCGCACCAAGAGCTGGTTCCCTGCTTGAGTCTTCCGCTTCACCGCCGAACGACTTGTTTTCAAATATAAATCGGGTTATAATGATCGCGTCAATCGATAACCGCTCTTTGCAAAAAAAGAAAGCGTGAATGATGATGGATCCTGTTCTGACGGCACTTGAAAACGCCTTAGATCAAAAGGAAGACACAGTCCTTGCGACAGTGACCGCAAGCTCCGGCGCCACCCCCAGGGGGGAGGGAGCCCGCATGCTTGTCGGCCGGGAAGGCCGGCTGGCCGGAACGGTCGGAGGGGGCGCTGTTGAGCTCCGTTCGCTGAAGATTGCCCGTGAAGCGATTCGCGACAGACGGTCGGATATTCATCATTTCTACCTGACAAAGAATCAGATAGAAGATATCGGCATGATCTGCGGAGGCAACGCGACGGTTCATTACCTGTTTTTGCCCGGAGACGATCAGGCGCTGCTGGCCTTGGTCCAGTCGGCCCGTCAGGCCATCGCAAAGCGTCAACCCAGCTGGCTGATTACAGATATCAGTGAGAGCGACCAGCTTGGCCTGGCGCTCTTTACCGCGCCTGAAGGCGCTAACCCGGCAGATCCGGACTTTTCTGTCCAGGGCTGGACCTTCACTGGCTACCCCGAGGATCATGAATGTACCAATGCCTTGCGGGCGGATCCTCATCTTCTCTGCCAACGGGGCAGAAGCTTCAGTTTGTGCGGTCATCAATTTTATGTGGAAGAGCTGGTGGTACCGGGTCTCGTCTACATCTTCGGCGGCGGCCACGTCGGTCAGGCCCTGACGCCTGTCCTGGCTCGGGCTCATTTCGCGGTTGTTGTGCTTGACGACCGTGAGGAATTCACGGATCCCGCCCTCTTCCCCGGCGCCTATGATGTCCGGATTTGCGACCTGAAAGACATCAGCAAATCAGTCAAGATTGGCCCGGAAGATTTTGTTTGTATCATGACACGCGGCCATAGCAATGATCTGGATGTTGAAGACCAGGTTTTACGTACCCCTGCCCGTTACATCGGGGTGATCGGAAGCCGGCATAAGACCAGGACCATCGACAAACTTCTGATGGAGCGGGGGCACAGCAAGGAAACGCTGGAAAGAGCTGTATCACCGATAGGTCTGGACATCGGGGGCGAGACACC
>JAAZFK010000177.1 GCA_012511735.1 Clostridiaceae bacterium
CGGCGAGCCCGCGGCCCTGGATGGCCAGACTCTCTTCGAAGAAGCTGATCGCGCTCAGCTCGGACCTCATCAGGAAGGGATAACGGTCCGGCCTGTCCGGCTCTTCTTGTTCCCGGCCGTTTTTCAGAATGTTCCAGCGGGTGCCGTCATGGCCGCGGACCTCAAAGAGATCCTTGGAGGCCAGATCCGCCAGGGTCAGGCCGCTTGTAAACGCCTGGCCCTCCGCCAGCACCCTGCCATCCGAGATAATCAGCCGGTGCCCCGCCAAGATGCCTTGACTGGAAGATTCTCCCTGGCCCGAGCCGGCGTAGAGGATGATGCTGCGGTCCCCGAGTGAACGCCGGATCAGCTCGCGCTTGAGCCTGCGGTAATCACCGGTCCATTCATGCCGGCCGTCGGCGATGGCGGCGACGGGGATGGATCCATGCGCCAGGGCGTCAGCCGCCTGGGCCGGCTCAAAATTAAAGAGCCGCAATGGATCGCAATGGTTGACAGGGGGTGACAGGAGTGAAGGCCGGACGGACAGGCAGGGAATGACCGTACAGAGGTTGACGAACTGGAAGGTAAAGGAGAGAAGATTCTGGGCCGTGATCTCGCACAGGGACACCTGATCGGCCGCCGCACCGTCCACTGCGTGGCGCAAAATCGTAGGGCATTCGGCAGGCGGAAGCCTCAGTTCCATGACACCTTCAGGGTCATCCTCGGCCTTGGTGATCAATTCACAGGAAAAACTTCGGGGATCGGCCAGGTCGGGCGCAAAGGGATCGGAGAACCAGCGCTTTTCCTGATCTGAAAGGTAAGCGGCCGGGGTCATGCCGACGATCTCCCCCCGGTACAGGATGGCCGTGGCCTTGAAGAGCCGCTCTTCCAGACGGAGAGGCAGGGAGAGCAGTACCAGCAGGTGTGAGTCGGAGGTGGCCTTGGTGATCCGCGCCAGACTTTCCAGGCAGGCGTCCTGCAAGGTCCGCTGCAAGAAGAGGTCTCCGGCGGTTTTGCCTGTCAGGGGGAGATCGGAGAAGAGGAGGACATCGGCGCCCGCCTGGCGGGCTTCACCGATCAGGGTCAGGATCTCCTGCTCATTGGCCTTGACATCGCCCAGCCTGATCCTGGGGGTGGCGACTGCCAGACGGATATCCCGGTAACCCTCCAGGCATTCAGCCGCGGCAAGTTCCACGGTTAAGGTCTCATCAAGGGTCAGGGTGATCCCGCCCTGCCTGACAAGTGTCGGGCTGGCCGTCTTGTTCGCTGTCTTTGAAAGATCCGCCTCGGATGCCATGGCTGCACTCCCGGTCAAATGGCTTCTGTCGCTTCAAGGACATAGGCTCGTTCACCGTCATCCTTCAAGTAAGGGAGGACGGCCTGACGGACCTGCCGGTGGTAGTCATTCAGCCAGGAAATCTCTTCTTCTGTCAGCATGGACCGCTCGATGGCCTTAAGATCGAAGGGCACAAAGGTCAAGGTCTGGAAGTGGAGGAAGACATCTCCCGCCTCGTTGAGGGTCACCTCCGATTCAGCGAGCGAAGCCCGGCCGTCCTCGATGGTGACGGCCTCATGGGGGCCCAGAACCAGGTAATCGTTTTCCAGACGGATGCCGTGCTTGCTCTGGCGATAGACGCCAGGCTCAATGGTGATGATGATGTTTTCACGGAAACCGTAATGGCCTGCGGCCGGGTTGTGGGACAGGCGCTGGGGTCCTTCGTGAACGCCCAGAACATAGCCGAAACCATGGCCGGTGCCACATTTGTAGTCAAGTCCGTACCGCCACATGACCGACCGGGCAATGGCGTCCAGGGCGACCCCGCTGCTGCCTTTCAAAAAAGGTTGTGAGGCCAGGGCGATGTGCGACTTCAAGGTCATGGTGTAGTCGTGTCGTTCCTCCTGGCTGAGCGGCCCCAGGGAAACTGTTCGTGTGATGTCGGTGGTGCCGTCGAAACTTTGGGCGCCGCAGTCAACCAGATAGAAGCTTTTGGCTTCCAGCAAACTGTAGGCCTCTGGAGTTGCCTGGTAATGCATCATGGCGGCGTTGGCCCCATAGGCTGAGATGGTAGGGAAACTCTCGATGATGAAGGAATCGGATTCGCGGCGCAGGGCGGCAAGTTTTTCCGCGACCTCAAGTTCGCTCAAGCCATCTCTGACCGCCTGTGTCTGCACGAAATAAAGATAGCGGGTCACCGCCACGCTGTCCCGGATGCCCGCCTGGAACTGGCAGATCCGTTCAACGGAATTCAGCTCGGCCTTCATCAGGTAGCGGTATTGACTTTTTGAGAGGACCTGGACATGACCGGGCAGTGCTGCGATCAGCGCGCTGCCGGTCCGGTTGGTGTCGGTGACCAGGCGGCCGGCAGCAAGCTGGGCCAGATGGGCCTCAATCCCGTCATAGGGCTGGGGCGAAATGCCTTGCTCAGTGAAGACGGCCTTCATCCGGTCGTCTACTTTGGCAGGATCAATGAAGAGGAAGGCCTGGTCACCCG
>JAAZFK010000178.1 GCA_012511735.1 Clostridiaceae bacterium
CTCCGCCTGACCCGGTAACCGGGTTTTGCATCTTGCCCCGTTCCGCGACAATCTCCATGACACCGGACTTCAATTTCGTCTCATCCTGTCCCGCCGCTTCCCAGAGTTGACGGAAGCTGGCGGCATCGATATTGAGCGCGGTCACATCGATCAGAATTTCGTTGTCGAAAATCTTCATGGTGTTGTCGACTTTGGTCGCCGCCTGCGGCAACAAGCCTGCCGGTTCAATCACACGGTGAGCACCGTACTTACTTCCCATGGTCATATGGATCGTTATCCTCCTTGTTCAGCGCTTTTCCAGCTTCAGGATTTCCCTCGCCTCATCCGGGCTTGCGATCTCCAGATTCATCTCACCAGCGATCCGGACCAGTCTTGCGACCAGTTGGCCGTTGCTTACGGCCTTCACCCCCCTGGTGTAAAGTAAGTTGTCTTCAAAACCGGTCCGCGGGTGACCGCCCATGGCCATGGCCATGACATTCATGGGCAGCTGGTAGCGGCCCATGGCCGTGACGGTGAAGCTGGCGTCGTCGGGCAGGGAATGACGAAGAAAGACCAGATCCCTGGGGGTGGCCGCCGCGCCGCCATTGACACCCAATACGATGTTGAAGTGCAAAGGCCGATCTATATGGCCCTGGTTGACCAGCCGCATGGCCATGTCGATATGGCTCTTATCGAAACACTCGAGTTCAGGCTTGATTCCCTTCTCCCGCATCCGGGCCGCAAATTCAATAATCATGTTCTCGGTATTGACGAAAATCTCATCTCCTCCGAAGTTCATGGTGCCGCAGTCCAAGCTGGCCATCTCAGGCGCCAATTCCGTCGGCTGGAGTCTTTCCTCGGCTGTCATCCCCGTCGCCCCCCCGGTGGATGGCTGAATAATCACCTGCGGGCAGGCTTCCTGAATGGCATCGATCAGGACACGGAATCGTTCCCGGTCCTGGGTGGGGGAGCCGTCATCATGACGCGCGTGGAGATGGATAATGGCTGCGCCTGCGTCAACGGCTGATTTAGCTTCGCGAACAAAGTCGTCCACCGTATAAGGGACGGCGGGATTCATTTCCTGTGTGACTTCCGCTCCGCTGATGGCTGCTGTGATGATTATTTTTGACACGGATCCGATCCCCTTTCTTACTTACGCTGTCTGTCTTTCGGGGTGATACAGGTGCCGGTTGCCTTGCAGACCAGAACCGGTTCGTCCAGCAGATCCGCAGCGGAATCAGACAGGTCCGGCCTGGGCGCGATCACCCGCCAGGCCTCAAAGCGCATCTTGCGCGACGAACCGCCTTCGCTTTCAATCCATCCTCTGGCTTCGATGAAATCACCGGCTCTCACAGGCGCAAGAAAATCAATACTGTCGTAGGCCCGGAACAGGCCTTCATCTCCGTCGCGCCGGATCAAAAGTTCTGTTGCGACGTCGCCGAACAGTTTCAACATATGGGCACCGTCGACCAGTCCCCCCCCGTAATGTGCGTCTTCTGCGCCGATGCGGACGCGGATCATGGCTTCAGTCATTGCTGGGTCCTCCATTTAATTTGGTCTGGAAAAAAATAAGCGCCGCCTATTTTTTCCAAAATACGCATAGCGCTTCATGCAGTCGCATGACAGTAAGCCGCCCTTGGTGCGGCCTACCAGAGTCATCCGGCGGAGATCTTCCGGAGCCCTTCGGCAACGAACACTTCAACACGGCCCCGATCCCGGGTTGGCCGCCGCATTTACCCATTCGCTGCGCCTCTATTGTCGTTCAGTTTTCAATGTTCAAATCAAGTCGTAACGAGCCGGACGCAACATAGAGGTGCCCGCCCGGCGGTGTGCCCGTCTATTATAACCGAGCCTTTCAAAATTTGACAAGACAAAACAGGAATAGCTAATGGTCTGCGAAGACAGCAACCCTCTGGAGATCAAAAAGTTATATTGTTGCTCTCATCGATTCTCTTTACATGAGATAATCCCACTTATCAACGCTTTTTCCACTAAAACCTGATCCTGTACCTCCAGTAACTCCATAAATGTTTTGAAATTTTCGACTAGACACGCATATGCCTCTTCAATCGAATCCACTTCTTCATGTTGAATATAAAAAACGGCCTCACTTACCAACCTTGACAAGTATGTATACATTTGTCCGATATAATTGGTGAGTGATTTATCTGTCGCATATGC
>JAAZFK010000024.1 GCA_012511735.1 Clostridiaceae bacterium
CGAGATGGTAGAGGAATTGGCCGGCAGGCAGAAACAAGTGCTTCCCGCCATGATCCGCGCGGACGGCATGACCTTTATCGAGCGGCTGATCATCCGTTTCCAGCACGTGGGACTCGCGCCTGTTATTGTCATCACCGGCTTTGAAAATGAGAAACTCGAGCGCCATCTGGCCAGGACGGGTGTGGGCTGTCTCAACAATCCCCATTGGGAGGACTCAAGCAGTCTGGATGACGCCATGATCGGTCTGCTCTACGCCGAAAGATCTTGTCCCGCCTGTGAAAAGATACTGCTGGCAACTCCCCTGATCCCTTCAGTCAAAACGGAAACACTGACCGCCATATTGGCTTCATCCCAAGCGATAGCCCTTCCGGTCTACCAAGGTGAGGAGGGTCTCCCTCTGGCCATCCATCGAAACGCGATCAAAGAACTTACAGGCAAACAGGCAGGCGGATCCATGGCCGACCTGGTTACCTCCACTTCAGAGAGGATCGACCTGGACGATCTTGGGATTCTCAGCCAGATTGAAAATTGGGAAGATAAGCAGGAACAAGCGCCCGAAATTGGGTTGGATCGCCGCCTCCCCATGCGTGCCCGACTTAAACTGAGTCTGGCCAGGGATTCGATTTTTTTCGGACCGGGTCCTGCCACCCTGCTGCGCCTGATCGACGAGACCGGTTCAGTCCGGACCGCCTGTACCCGGATGAAGCTTTCCTACAGCAAGGGCTGGCAGCTTCTGAACCTTCTGGAAGATGAGTTGGGCAGGGCGGTGATCGACCGACAGCCCGGCGGCCAGGAGGGTGGCAGCAGCAGACTGACGGAGACTGGCCGCGATCTGCTTCACCGATACGAACAGCTGACTTCAGAAAGCCAGCGGCAGGTCAATCTGCTTTTTGATTCCCTTTTCGCTGATTTCCCGGAGCAAAAAAGATGAATTGCCCGGGATATGGCGTGAGCCCGGGGAATCCAGCTGTGACTGCCGTCACGGTTTCAAGCTTATGCCATATTTCTGTGAGATAATACCGACATATGCGAAGACAGGCCCTGTGCCTGCAGAAAGGACTTTGCCATGACAGAACAGACACCCATCCAGGATCAGGATCCTGTAGTGGTAGCCCCTCCCTTGCAAGAGCCGATGCCCGTCCAACCGATGGCGGAGCCCCCTGCTCAGCCTGTTCAGTTTACCCCGCCACCCGTGCCTCATGCCCCGCCTGTCACGGTTAAGCAGAAGAAAACGCGTGTAGGCGTACCGGGAATCACCGGTCTGGGCTTTACGCTAAGCTTGCTCAGCCTGTTTCTGATTCCTTTGTACAAGGAAGCCTTTGCCGATTACATCGCTTACGAAGGCGTCAAGGAATTTTTCATTCTTTACTATTACTATGCGACCATCAGCCTGGGGGGTACCAGCGCGCTCTTTGCCTTGCTTGGTTTGGTTTTGACCCCCTTCGGGATCCATATTTCCAGGCGGCGCCAAAGAGACGGAGCGGCACTCGGTGTGTCCGGAGTCCTGATCGCCATCGTCGCGCTTATTTTGATTGCCGTGGTGACGGCATCACATGTTATGCTCTATGGCATGATTTATCCTTACTAAATACAGGAGTATCAGTGGATGACAAAAGTGGAAGAAAGCCGCGAATCCAGCGGCAATAAGAAGGAGCTCAACCGCGAGCTTCAGATTGTTATTGGAAAAACCTGGTACGAGGTGCCGCCGGTTAACCTGTTGCGCGACCTCGTCTTGCGTGGCCACCAGCTCTATCATGATCGCGAGGCGGTTCGCTGGCGTGTGAAGCCGCGCGACCAGGAGCTGCAGTCACGGACTTATGGTCAATTGGCAAAAGACGTGTCCAAAATGCAGACCTGGCTTGAAACCCAGCTGCCGAGAGGGAGCAGGATCGCCCTGATTGGCGACAACAGTTACCTCTGGATGGTCACCTGGCTGGCAGTGGCATCGGGCTTTGGCGTGATTGTGCCCATAGACCGACTCCTTAAGCCTTCAGAGGTCGAGCCTATTCTCGGCCGGAGCGAATCGGTCATGTTTGTCTACGATGCCTCCTGGCACGAGTATGTCAGCGCCATCTGTGACAACCTGCCCTATCTGACCCACCGGGTGGTCATGGACCGGGGGACGGCATCTGAGGCCATCAGGGAGACCCTTGAGATGGATCAGTTATCCGACCCCAATCTCTACCTTCTTGACCAGGTGCTCGAGGAGCTGCCTGACCCCGTCGGGGAGCCGGCGATCATGAAGCCGGCTGATGCGACAGACGATGCGGCCATCCTGTTTACCTCGGGAACCAGCGCGACATCCAAAGCGGCCATTTTGACCAACCGGTCGATCGTCGCTGATTTGCGGGCACTCCTGGGGTCCGTTTCTTTTCCCGATCCCCTTTATACCTTGTCGATTTTGCCGCTCCACCATGCCTTTGAAAATACCTGTGGATTTTTGACTGTGCTGGCCTTCGGAGGCAC
>JAAZFK010000179.1 GCA_012511735.1 Clostridiaceae bacterium
GGGACACGGCCCACGAATTCGGGGATCAGGCCGAACTTCAGGAGGTCCTCGGGTAAAAGCCTCGCGAAGAGCTCTTTATCGCTCAATTTCGACGAGCCCTCGATCTCCGCTCCGAAGCCGATCGACTTGCGGCCGATCCGGTCGCGGATGATCTTATCCATGCCGGCAAAGGCGCCGCCCAGGATAAAGAGAATGTTGGTGGTGTCGATCTGGATGAATTCCTGATGCGGATGTTTGCGCCCGCCCTGTGGGGGCACATTGGCCACCGTACTTTCCAAAATCTTCAGCAGGGCCTGCTGGACTCCCTCGCCGCTGACATCCCGGGTGATGGAGGGGTTGTCCGACCGCCGGGTAATCTTGTCAATTTCATCGATGTAGATGATGCCCTGTTCAGCCGCCGCGATATTGAAGTCGGCGTTCTGGATCAGGCGCAAGAGGATGTTCTCCACATCCTCGCCCACATAACCGGCCTCGGTCAGGGCAGTCGCGTCAGCGATGGCGAAGGGAACATTCAGGATCCGGGCCAGGGTCTGCGCCATCAGCGTTTTACCCGAGCCTGAGGGGCCCAGCAGCATGATGTTGCTCTTGGCCAGCTCCACCCCGTCGTCTTCCGTATCGACCAGGTCAGAGAAGACGCGCTTGTAGTGGTTGTAAACAGACACCGCCAGGGTCTTCTTGGCCTCTTCCTGGCCGATGACATATTCGTCCAGCTTTTCCTTGATCTGCTGAGGGGTTAAAAGATTCAGCTCGTCCAGCTCGGGCCCTCCCTGGGTCCGGCCGGGAAGGGGATCTTCTGCCAGCATCTCATCACAGAGCATGACACATTCATTGCAGATGTAGACGCCGGGGCCGGCGATCAGGCGCTCGACCTGGCTTTCGGTTTTACCGCAGAATGAGCAGTGCAGTGACTTGAATTGGTCCTGGTCTTTTCTGTCAGACATAGCCGCTTCCTCTACTGGCGGACGCCCGGTCAGGCGCGCTTGGTCATGATCTTGTCGATCAGACCGTACTCAAGGGCTTCCTGGGCCGAAAGCCACCGGTCACGATCGGTGTCGCGCTCAATGACCTCGTAGGGCTGACCCGTTTTTTCCGACAGGATTTCGTTCAAACGCTTCTTCAGCCTGACAATGTACTCAGCCGCAATGGTGATGTCCGTGGCCTGGCCGTGCGCGCCGCCGCTCGGCTGATGGATCATCAGGTCGGCGTTGGGCAGGGCAAAACGTTTGCCGGGCGTGCCGGCCGCGACCAGGAAGGCGCCCATGCTGGCGGCCATCCCCATGCAGATGGTCTGGACATCCGGTTTGATGTACTGCATGGTGTCGTAGATCAACAGCCCCGAGGAAATCTCGCCGCCCGGACTGTTAATGTAAAATTGAATGTCTTTTTCGGGATCCTCCGCCTCGAGAAAGAGAAACTGGGCCATGACCAGGCTGGCGGTGACGTGATTGACCTGATCACTCAGGATGACAATACGCTCCTTCAACAGTCTGGAAAAAATATCATAAGAGCGCTCACCGCGTGTGGTTTGCTCCACAACCATGGGCACCAGGTTCATCAGGGCGGGGTCAAAGTGGTTTTTATCCATCAAGTTCATCTTTATCTTCCTCTCTTGATTCGGTTTCGTCCTTGACTTCCTCTTCAGGCTCCGGGGCGACATCGGTCACCAGGCTGACCTCTTTCAGCCAATCAAGCAGTTTCTGGTTCTCGCGGTCATGGCGGAAATGCTCTTCATCGTGATCCGTTTTCAGATACTGGCTGCGGAAAACCTCGACCGAGACACCTTGCTTCTCAGCTTCCTGCCCGACGGCCTCCTCAAACTCTTCATCGCTGAGCTCCAGGCGCTCATGTTCTTTCTCCCGGATGGTCTCGACCACCCAGGCGCTCTCGATCATTTTGCGCGATTGTTCCGTCTGGACGGCCCTGTATTGGTCGACCGTCTGACCGGAGTATTGTAAAAAATCACTGAAGTTCAGGCCGTACATGGCGAATTGTTGTTGCTGCCGTTCCATGGCCCGGTCGACCTCGTCCTCGACGATCAGGTCGGACAGCTCAATGGTGGAGCCGGCAACGATTTTGTCGATGATGTTCTGCTCAAAGGCCTGGTCGGACTGATCCCTGGCCTGCCCGGCCAGCTCGCTTCTGATTTCCTCGCGGTACTCTTCCACCGTGTCGCAGGAATCGCTGACATCCCGGACGAATTCGTCGTCAAACTCAGGCAACTGCTTGACCAGGATTTCATGGATCTTGACCTTGAAAATAACATCCTGGCCAGCCAGATCCTCCGCGTGATAGCTCTCGGGGAAGGTCAGGGGCAGATCGAACTCATCACCGGGGTTGTGGCCGATCAGGCCTTCCTCAAAACCCGGAATGAAAGAGCCCGACCCGATTTCCAGCTTATGGCCTTCAGCCTGGCCGCCTTCAAAAGGGACTCCATCAAGGAAGCCCTGGTAATCCAGATTAACCTGGTCACCTTCCTCGACCGGCCGGTCAGTGACCGGCACCAGACGGGCAACCTTCTGGCGATCTTCTTCGATCCTGGCGTCAACGGCCGACTCATCGACTTCCTCCGGGGGCCGGTAGGCTTCGATCCCCTCGTAGGGACCCAGCTTGATTTCCGGCTTCAGGGCCACGCTGACATCAAAAATCAGGCCAATCTGGCCGCCGATTTCCTTGACATTGAAGCGGGGGTCGGAGAAGGGCGTGATCCCGTGTTCCTCCAGGGCCTGCGTATAGGCTTTGGGCAAGGCGACTTCAAGCGCGTCGTCGTAGAGAATCTCTTCGCCGTAATGGCGGACGACGACCGGGTAGGGCGCCTTCCCCTTACGGAAACCCGGCACCTGGAAATGACGGGCGTTTTTTCTGTGAGCGGCCTGAAGCGATTGTTTAAACTCTTCGGCTTCGACCTCGACGGCCAAAAGGGCGGTTCGTTGGTCTTCCGATACCTTCTTTGATGACATAAAGTCCTCCTTGGACGGGTGTATTATCTGCTCGGCGGCCTGCCCGAAAA
>JAAZFK010000025.1 GCA_012511735.1 Clostridiaceae bacterium
TCATGAAGGAGGCCGACATGGTCGCAAAAATCCTCCAGCTCACGCAGGTTCTGCGAAGCGATCAGGACGGTCAGCTGACGGTCGGCGACCTGGCGCGCCAGGACCCGCTTCAGGTTCTGCCGCATGACGGGGTCAAGCCCGTCGAAGGCTTCATCCATCAAGAGGAGTTTTGGATTGGAGGCAATGGCCAGTAGCACCGCCGCCTGACGCTGCATGCCGCGCGACATGCGGTCAAGGCGGTCGGACTCTCCCAGGGGAAAGATGCGCAGCAGTTCCTCGTACAGGGCCTGGTCCCAGCCGATATAAAGGGAGCGGTTGAATTTTGACATCTTCTTCAAGCTGTCAAAATGGAAATATGGCTGGTCGGAAACGAACTGAATCTCCTGTTTTGCCGGCGCGTTTTCGTAAACAGCCCGGCCTTGATACAGCATTTGTCCGGACGTGGGCTTGTAGACACCGGCTGCCAGTCGCAGGAAGGTCGATTTCCCCGCGCCGTTGGAACCGATCAGGCCAAAAATCGATGATCCTCTGATCCGGCACGTCACTTGGTTCAACGCCTTGACCGGTCCGAAACGTTTGCTGAGTTTTTCTGTGGCCAGCGTCGGCGCCTTTTCATTTTCGGGGGTTTCCTTGTTCTTGTCCATGATCAGTCCCGCCTTTCGATTTCTATTTCGTCGTGGCCTTCCCCGATGCAGCTGTCAAGAAGACGATGCAGTGCTTCAGATGAAATCCCGGCCAGCCAGGCGACATGGACAGCCGCCCGGAAATTGCGCCGAATTTCCTCTTTTTCAAGCTGCTTGTTATCATCAATGTCGGACAGAAAATTGCCTTTGCCGGGAATGGCGTAGATCAGCTTATCCTGTTCCATCTCCCGGTATGCCTTTTGGACGGTGTTGGGGTTGATGCCGAGTTCAGCCGCCAGCTGCCTGACCGGAGGGAGCTGCTCATGCGGCTTGATCAGGCCAAGCGCCGCCAGCCGGTGAAAGGAGCGCTTTAACTGCTGGTAGAGCGGCACACCGCTTTGGTAGTTGATCTCCGGATAGATCATGGCAAGCTCCCTTAGAATCGTTATGACCGTACTATGTCAAATAGTACAGTTAGATTAAGGTATCTTTTCCTGTATGTCAAGACCCTTTCCCGGGTCAGACCGCTGCTTTTTAGGTATGATGAAAAAGTCCGGAGGTGAAAAATGCAAACAGAAGGGCAGGCTGCTCTCCAGGCGGCCTTTGACAAATTGCGGCGAGGCGCTGTTCCCCTGTCCAGGGTAAGGATAGTCTGGAGGCAAACAGACGGCCGCTACCTTTATGCCGTAAAAGATCCGCAGGAGGCGGTGGAGCTCACAGCAGACCAATTGGAGGAAGCGGAGCCCGCAATGGCTGCCATCCTAAAGGCTGAACCGGGCGCAGGCGTCCTGATCCGGTCGTTGCCCGAATATGCGTACGGGGTCACGCAGATCCGTAATCTTCGCTCATTTCGTCCGCCCCTGGATGACGCCCTGCAAATGATCGGCGGCCGCCTGGCCTTGGTCGGCAGCCATGAGTCAGGGCGGATACCGGGAATTTTCCAAAGAAGGAAGGCCTGCATCGTCCGGCCGTCACAGAAGCGCGGGGAGTCTGAGCCTTTTGTGCTGACCCTTGGCAGTACACCTCTTCGGGCCGCCATCAGGGTACTTATTCTGGAAAAAGCCTGCCGCGCCTTGATTGAAGGGACCCTGCTTGGCGGGATCAAGCGGGTCAGTCCCTGGCATGCCATTCGAAAACTTGCGGCTTATCCCTGCCCGGAAGTTGACGGAGGATTGCCTGTCAGTGAGGGGGAGAGTTACGGGCGGCTTGCCCACTGTCTCAACCAGCTCCTGGAAGAAAACCTGATCCAGACGGCACCGGGTGCTGTAGCCGTCAGACTTGATGAAAGCCATTTTCTGATGGCCAGGGGATGCGGGGATGACCCTCTGACACCGGAGGGTGTGGTGCGCGTCAAGATCAAAACACTTGAAAATGACGGTGGGCTGGCTCCCTCCTTTGAATTGAGGCTGCATGCGGCCATCATGAACCACCATGCCCATGCAGACTGCGTCATTTTGACCCGCGCCGGAGCCAGCAGCGTCTTCGCGGCTTGCCGGCAGCGGCTTGACGCTGAAACCGGCTATGCCCCGGCTCGAATCGGAGCGGTGATGAAGGCACTTGGCAATTCCCGTCCGACCTGTATACTGGGCAACCGCGGTGCCCTTGTCATGGGAGAGTCGGTCCGTGATACCCTGGACCGGTGCAGGGCCCTGGAAGATACCGCACGCCGTCATTTGAGTGAAAAAGTGAGAGAATTGCGGGGCTGAAGGAAAGAGGAAGCAGGATGAAATTGTTTGAACCCTTCCATGTCAAAAATTTGGATTTAAAGAATCGCATTGTCATGCCTCCCATGTGCATCTATTCTGCAGACTCCAACGGTCTGGTCAATGACCGGCATCTGGTGCACTACGCCTCCCGTGCGGTTGGAGGCACAGGCCTGATCATCGTAGAGGCAACTGGCGTGATGCCTGAAGGCCGCATCACGGATCGCTGTCTTGGGATCTGGGAGGACGCTCAGATCGCCGGTTTGCGGCGGCTGGTGGATTCATGCCATCAGTCGGGTGCCCTGGTTGCTCTTCAGCTGAATCACGCGGGCCGCAAGTGTACCGCCCGGATTGATGACCGTGATGACCTTATATCCGCCAGCCCGATCGCCTATGACAGCGATTCCCCGACACCGAGGGAGATGACAGGCGAAGACATGCAGATGGTTAAAGCAGCCTTCTGCGAGGGAGCAAGGCGGGCTCATGAGGCGGGTTTTGATGCCATTGAAGTCCATGGTGCTCACGGTTTTCTGGTCAGCAGTTTTCTTTCGCCCCTGACCAATCACCGGACCGATGAATACGGTGGAAGTCTGAAGAACCGGTCCCGTTTTCTTCTGGAATTGCTGACGGATCTTCGTCGCGCCTGGCCGGAGGAGAAGGCGATTTCATTGAGGCTGTCCGCGACCGACTATTTGCCCGGAGGGATCAGCATTGAGGAGACTATCCGGCTGGTCAAGATGGTAGACTCCCTGATCGATCTGGTTCATATCAGCTCGGGAGGGATCGCTCCGGTGCCTGTCAAGGTTTTCCCAGGTTATCAAGTCCCCTTGGCCCAGGCGGTCAAAAAGTCCTGTGAGCTTCCCGTCATCGCTGTAGGCGCGATCCGGCGGAGCGAAATGGTCGAAGAGATTTTGGCCAACGGACGGGCGGACCTGGTGGCGCTGGGCAGCGAACTATTGAGAAATCCTTATTGGGTGGGATTGGAAGCCCGTAAGGCCAGGATCCCCTATCCCTGGCCCGTTATGTATGAGGGTGCCTTTAAAAGGAACCTGTAGACAATTGTGCCAACAAAAAGGCCGCCTCGCGAGGCGGCCTTTCCATCGAATCCCGTTCGGGATCTAGCATTTCCTGTAAGCACGGATCAAGCCATTCAGGGTTTCCTTGGCATCGCCCAGCAAGAGCGCTGTGCCGGA
>JAAZFK010000180.1 GCA_012511735.1 Clostridiaceae bacterium
TCCCTGGTCATGGCCATCGGCACGTCCGTCGGGGGTTACCGGATCATCAAGTCTGTTGGCATGGATATGGTTAAATTGGAACCCTATCAGGGTTTCGCAGCCGATCTGGGTGCCAGTGCCAGCCTGTTGACGGCGCAGCTTTTCGGGCTGCCTGTCAGCACAACACACACCAAGACCACGGCCATCATCGGGGTCGGCGCTTCCAACCGTCTCTCATCAGTCAAATGGGGTATTGTCGGAGAAATGGTGCTGAGCTGGTTTTTGACCTTTCCCGGCTGCGGCTTGATCGGCTACGGTATGACAAAGCTGTTTACAGCTCTTTTTTAGACAGGTGCTTCTATGTTCGGAAAAAAGAAAAAAACGAATTACTACCAACTGTTGGGGGATCTGACCGCCTACACGGCAGAGGCCGCTGATTACCTGGCCGCTTCGCTGGCTGAATACGACCCCGACAAGCTTGCCGTTTCGCTTGAGGAGATGCACAAGATTGAGCATTCCGCGGATCTGGCGCTTCACGATCTCAATAAGAAGCTGGCCCGGGAATTCATTACCCCGATCGAGCGACAGGATATTTTCTCAATCGCCAATATGATTGATGACGTGACGGATTCAATCGAGGATGTCCTGATGCGACTCTACATGTTCAACGTGCATCAGCTCAGGGAGGAAGCGCTGGAGTTCAGTGAGATTATCATCGCTTGCTCAAAGACCCTGACTCTGATCATGCGTGAATTTGAGAATTTCCGTAAGTCCGATGAGATCAGGCGCCACATCATTAAGATGAATGACTTGGAGGAAGACGGAGACGCCGTCTATGTCCGCTGCATCCGCCGCCTTTACGAAGAAGGCGGAGATCCGGTCCAGGTGATTGCCTGGTCAGAGATCTTCAGGCGGCTGGAGAGCTGTTGCGATGACTTTGAGGCTGTCAGCCAAACCATCGAGCATGTAATCATGAAGAACACCTGAGCCCGGCGGGCGAGAATTCTTTTGACAACTGGCGGTCAGGCGCCTATAATCATCAGCGCGGGGGAGTCGCCCGGATGGCGGCTGAGAGGACGAAAGTCGACCCTTGAACCTGATCCGGATCATGCCGGCGGAGGGAGTACGGATTGCCTTTATTTCCACCTGACAAACGAACTGATAAAAGACAAAAGCGTAAACTGCTGGCGCGGCGTATCTTGCCGCCCCTGTTGCTGATCCTGTTCGTCGCGGTCGGGTTTCAACTTCTTTCTGACACCGGCCTCATCCATCACTATGTCCTGCCTTCACCCAGCCAGGTCGCCCGCTCCCTGGTTCAGGACTTTCCTGTCATGGGAGACCACCTGGTCCACACGCTCCGCGTCGCCTCTTTGGGGTTTTTGCTCAGTGCCTTGACAGGCGCTGTCTCCGCTTTGTTGATGGACCGGTTTAAACTCCTGTCCGACACCGTCTATCCCCTGGTTGTCATCTCTCAAACCATCCCGACCCTGGTGATTACCCCCGTCATCGTCCTGATCTTTGGATACGGGGACTGGGCCCGGCTCTTTGTCGTCATTCTGGTCTGTTTTTTCCCGGTGACAGTCAGCCTGATGCAGGGTCTTCGAAGTGTGGACCCGGATCTGCTCCGGATGATGGAGACCATGGGCGCCTCGAGAATGGCCACGTTGAGACACGTGAAAATACCCGCCAGCCTGCCGGCTTTTTTCGCGGGAATTCGTATCTCCTCGACCTACTGTGTGATGGCGGCAGTATTGGCTGAGTGGGCAGGCGGTGGCGAGGGGATTGGCATTTACATGCTTCGAACCAAGCGTTCGTTTCGTTATGACGCCATGTTTGCCTCCATTCTCTGGATCGTCGTCTTGAGTCTTGTCTTCTATCTCTTGGCGGTTTTGCTGGAGTATTTTGCCCTGCCATGGAGGGACAAAACAGAAATAAGAACCAGTCAGGAGCTTCCATCATGAAAAGAATCAGCACTCTGCTTTTCGCCCTTGTCTGTCTGGCCCTCATCTTGTCAGTCCCCCTTGGCTGCCGTTCGCGTCAACCGGGTCAAATGGACCGGGTGGTTTTCGCCCTTGACTGGACTCCCAACACCAACCATACAGGTCTTTTTCTGGCACGCGACCGCGGCTACTACGCGGAGGAATCAATCGAGATTGAGATCCGTGAATCCGATATGGATTTCATCGAAATGGTCGCGGGAGGGTCGGCCGCTTTCGGTATGGCCGCCCAGGAACAAGTCCTGCAGGCCCGGGCATCACAGGCGGCGATCCCTGTCGTGGCCCTTGCGGCAATTGTCCAGCACAACACCTCGGGCTTTGCCGCGCCTGTCGACCGGGGGATTCAATCTCCCGGGGATTTTGAGGGAA
>JAAZFK010000181.1 GCA_012511735.1 Clostridiaceae bacterium
AACCGCCCTGCCAGTGACGAAGCGGCTTGCCCGCGACGGTAATCTGGCCGATCGGATAAATGCCCAGATCCTTGCCGTCGTCGGTCATGTCTTTCATGCCTCCGGTTTCCCAGGGACCTCCAATACGGAAGACGCCCTGGTTACCGCTGGTGAATTTTTCATCAATGTAGCCCCAGCCGGCATCCGCGTCAAAAAGGGTCGCGTTGCTGTCGTAGTTGAGTTTCCAGTAGTTGTAAAGTACTGTGAGCGCCGCTTTCTTGTCCGCATCCATGGCTCCCCAGTCGGTGGTCAGGTCCGACACAAAGCCGTCCCCTTCTTCTTCCAGGAGCGCGATATCAGCTGAGTTGGTCAGGGCGACACCGAACCAGGCATCAAAGACGGGCAACAGGATATGCGCGGGATCTTCCACCTCATCCAGCTCTGCCGGCTGATCGGGATCAATGCCTTCGTCCTCCGCGTTCTTCACATTGGCAAAGACAACCAGGGTCTCAATGTTGAAGGGGAAGGCAAGGTATTCACCGTCCAGCTTGAAAAGGCCGCCCAAGCCGTCGTCAAAGTTGCTCCAACCGCCCAGGCGGGCGGCAATCTTCTGTCCGTCGATGGCGCCCAGGAGATCTTTACCCGCAAGTCCCGTCAAGCGGTCGGCGGGCAAGGCAAAGACATCAGCGACATCGGGGTTGTTGGCATCGGTTTCGTCGAGGATTCCAATGTGATCGAAGGATCCGATCTCCTGCAGATGGATGGTTACGTCCGAATTGACATCGGTGACACGCTTGGCTGCGGCCTCATAGTAGTCCATCCACTCATTTTCAACCTGAACGGTGATTTCCGCGGCTTCAAGCCCGGTAGGCGGTTCAGGTTCAACTTGCCCCTGGGTACCCGTGGGCTGTACGACCGGATCAGTTGGTTCGGCTGTCTCCTTGGGCGCACACCCGGCCAGAAGTGCCAGGACCAGGACAAAAGCCAGAATAATCATCAGATACTTTTTCATCTTTTCCCTCCATAGAATTGATTACTGTCTGTGATGCAGACTCTTAGAACTATTCGATTTTTCTTGTCAAATCTATGACAGCTGCATTATAGTTACATAAGAAATAGTTAACAAGTATGACGACTTGCTGTAACTTATGGCGCGTTGGGTCCTCAATTGCTTTTCCCCGAAAGGAGGAATATATGCCAAACACTCCTGCCTTTCTCCCTGTCCTGCTGGCAGTTGACTTCGAACGAACTTTCAGCCTCATCATTAAGGTGGGCCTGGGACTGGCTGCTTTCAGCCTTGCCATGAAGATACTCATGGCCTTGGTCGGCGGTTACTTCAAAATGAAATTGCAAAGCGACATCAACAAGCACGGCCTGGTTGATGTGGCCATCCGTGAAGTTGACAGCCAGACTTACGATGACACTCTGGCCAATACCATCATGGGTCACGGCCTGGCCGGTTCACTGGGCGCGGCATTCGGCGCCATGTCAGGCCGCCAGCGCGAACAGGTCAAGTCAATCCGATTCTGGATTAAGCTGGGCAACGGTGATAAACGGGACGTCACTTTGCGGCCCCGTGATTCGGTCTGTCAGCAATTGCTTGCCTTCATCGACAGCCGGGAATTCAAGAATTGGTGAACTGCGACAAGCTGGTTAAAAACCACCATCCCATAAG
>JAAZFK010000182.1 GCA_012511735.1 Clostridiaceae bacterium
GTCAGAAAAGGTTACTGGTCAGGCTTCTGGCTGGTATCGGCCATCTGTACTGTCACCTCTTTGATCCTGCTCTTTTTCGGCGCGCCCATTATGGCGCTCTTTTTCAAGGATCCCGAAGCCTTGGCCCACGGCGCCGATTATTTGCATATCCTGTCCGCTTCACAGCTCTTGATGGGCATCCAGCTCCTGACCAGTTCCGCCTTCGCCGCCCTGGGGCAGTCCCTGGTTCCTTCCCTGGTGGTCACGGGACTCATGGTTTCGCGCATACCCATGGGTTATTACCTTTCGGGGACCGCGCTCGGTGTCCGGGGCATTTGGTGGTCATTTTCCATCACAACCAACCTGGCGGGTCTGGCTCTGGTCGTGGCCCTGCCCCTCTACATGCGAAGGTTGGAAAACCGTCCTCTGACAGTGGCTGCATCCCGCGATCTGTAGGCCCGGACGCGACTTGCGGCTGATCCAGTCTTTATGCTATGATTGTCCGGCGTGTGACGCCAAAGGGGGAAACAGCAATGAAGGCTGCGCAAATTATATTCATCGTCCTCGATCTCCTGGCCTGCCTTGGCCTGATCGTGACCGTGATGATGCAGGAAAGCAAATCAAAGGGACTGGGCGTTCTTTCGGGTGACTCGGGAGCGACCGACACTTTTTACGGGAAGGCGAGAGGCCGGACCAAAGAAGGTGTTCTCAAGAAACTGACGACGGGTTTCGCCATCGCGTTCGCGGTTTTCACCCTGGTGCTTTATCTCCTGACCGGGCGCGGCGCCTGAGCAGCTTACCCGATCGGAGACAAAAGGAGAGCCTGCCGGCTCTTTTTTTATCCCGATTTTCTGATCAACCGGAGGTAATCAACTGATGAAGTTCTCTGTCGCCTCGCTTGGCTGCAAGACCAATCAATATGAAATGGACGCGCTCTCACAGGAGCTGATCCACATGGGCCTGAAGCCGGCCCCTGCCGGCCAGGCCGCCGATCTTTATATTCTCAACACCTGTACCGTGACAGCTGAGGCAGAGCGCAAAGCCCGCCAACTTTTCAGACGCTATCGCCGTGATAATCCGGACGCCCTGCTGGTGGCTTGCGGCTGTTTCTCACAGCGAAGTGACCTGACCGGTCTGGCGGATCTGGTGATCGGCACCAGCCTCCGGGATCGTCTGGCCGGCCTGATTCTGGAAGCGATCGAACAGAAAGTCGCCCTCCCAGTCAATTATGCGCAGCCCTGGGAGGGGCGCGCTCCTTACGAGGAACTGGGCGGGATTGCCCTTCCCTCGGAGACGCGGGCTTTTCTTAAAATTCAGGACGGCTGCGATAATCGCTGTGCTTATTGCGCCATTTGCCTGGCACGGGGGCCTGCCCGCAGCCGGACCCGGGAGAAGATCCTTGAGGAAGCCCGCCAACTGGCGGGGCAGGGGTTCACTGAGATGGTCCTTACGGGCACCAATATCAATGCCTACGGATCGGATCTGGGCAGGGGAGGTCCCGTGACGGATCTGGCCGGTCTCTTGACTGAGCTCGACCGTGTCGAGGGACTGGAAAGAATCAGGCTGGGCTCATTGGAGTCGACCACCATCACCCCTGACTTCATGGACAGGATCTCCCGGTTGGATCATCTGTGCCCCCATTTCCATCTTTCTTTGCAAAGTGGCTCCGACCGGATTCTGCGGGCCATGAGGCGGCGGGATACGACCGGTCAATACAAGGAAGCCGTCGACCGGATCCGCTCGATCTTCCCGCAGGCAGGTATTACCACGGACCTGATCGTGGGTTTCCCGGGAGAGACCGATGACGACTTCGACAGAACCCTCGAATTTTGTGAGGAGATCGGGTTTTTGAGAATTCACGTCTTTCGCTTTTCACCCCGGCCGGGCACCGCCGCCGCCTCCATGGGCGGGCAGGTTCCGGCAGGGCTTGCGGCGGACAGGGCCGGGCGATTGAGGGAGAAGGCCTCTCAATTGGCAGTCAACGCCATCCGGGAACGCCTGGGTCAGACCAGGCCCGTGCTGGTGGAACAAGTGAAACGGGATGGGCGGGTCTTAGGTTACAGCCCGGAATACATCCAGGTGATCGGCCTTCAATACGCTCAGGGCGCAGAGGCCGCAAGGCCGGGCCAAATTCGCTCCATGCGCCTCGACGGGATCGGGGAGGAGTCCGCATTGGCTGTGATTTTATGATCGTTTATCCGGCTCATGACGTGGTAAACTGAACACTGGAGGTGCCTATGGAAGGACAGGATACGAATCGCTTTGAGATTGGCAGCGAAAAACGGCTTGCGGCCCATCAGATCATGGCCGAGGTGATGCAGGCGCTGGAGGAGAAGGGCTACGACCCCATTAATCAGCTGGTCGGCTATTTTCTTTCAGGTGATCCGACTTACATTACCAGCCATCTGGGTGCCCGCGGGGTGATCCGCCGCCTGGAGCGCGATGAACTGCTTGAAGTCGTCATCAGAGATTACGTCGAGCGCCTCTGACGCAGATCCCAAACGCGTCCTGGGGATTGACTTCGGGATGCGCCGGGTAGGGGTGGCCATCAGCGACCCCCTGCGTTTATTCGCCCGGCGGCTGGTCACTCTTGACCGCCAACGACCGGGGGCTGATGAGCCGGTCGATGAAATCGCCAGGCTATGCGCGGAGCATCAAGCCGATACCATCGTGGTCGGCTTGCCGGCCCGTACGGATGGACGGGAGTCCGAGATGGCCGAGAGGGCGTCAGCTTTCGCTGAGGCCCTGCGTCAGGCGACCGACTGTCGCGTCGAGCTCTACGATGAACGCTATACCTCCGTCCTTGCGTCCCGTGTCATTCTGGAAACAGTCAGCAAGAAGAAAAAGAGAGATAAAAGTCTGGTCGACCGCGTGGCCGCGGAGATCCTGCTTCAGGATTGGCTGGACCGGGAGAGGGGCGGGCTTACGCCAGGGACCGGCCGGTCGTGATATAATGCCTTGAATCGCGGCGGCTACCCGGGTAGCCGCCGCGTACAAGTGAATAATCCCTTGGAGGAATCAATCAATGAAGAATTTTCAGGTATTCTACATGCCGGAGGACGAGCACGATTGCTGCAGTGAGGAAGGCGTCGACGAGCTTTTTGACGAAGATGCCTACGTCGTTTTGACCGACACAGAAACAGGCGAGGATTACTCCTTCATCATGGCGGATACTTTTTCCCATAACGATGAGGAATATTGCGTCCTGGTCGATCCGTCCGAGGGTGACGAGGATGAGATGAGCTTGTTTTTCATGAAATTTGTGGTCGGGGACGACGGTGAGGAAGTCCTGGTCGGTCTTGAAGACGATGAGGATGAGGCGGTTTACCAGGCCTACCAGGAACTGCTGGAAGAGAGCGACGATGACGGAGAGTACCCGCAAGCATAGACAAGCCCGTGAACGGCCGCTGAGACAAAATGACCGGAGACGGTCGAGCGATGGTGTCCTCGCCATCCTGGTCGATGAACGAAGCGGCCGCGAATATTATGTGTCGATCCTGGACAGTTTCTCCCTGGCTGGCCAGACTTACACGGTCATGTACAACTATGAACCCGACGATGGCTCAAGGGCCAACCCTGAGGTGGTCATCATGCGTTCGTGGAAGGATGCCAACGGGGAGCATGTCTTTTCGTCCATTACCAGCAAAAAAGAACTCGATCGCGCTTTTGAGTCTTTTTTCGAACGATATACCGACTCGATCGCCCGCCCGTAGCTGACCCGCTCCGGGCGATCTGCTTTGGATGGGGCCGCTGACCATGATGCAAATCAAAGAAGAATATGTCCACCGCGGCCAGAGCCTACCGGCTGTACCGTCACCCCCCGGGAGGCGGATCACCGCCCGTACCTTCCTTGCGCCCCTGATCCTGATGGTCTTGCATCACCTGGTCCTGAACGGCATCTCCGTCGCCCGGACCTTCACCTACCTTCTTTCCAACCCTTCAGTCGGAGCAGAACTGCAGCAAAATCCGCTTGACAGCTCCCTTCTGATGAAGATCCTGGTTGATAGCAAGGCCATGACCTACGCTTCGCTTTTTGGCATGCTCATCCTCATCCCTGCCTACCTCTTTTATCTTTATCGTCGAAAGAAAAAGCAGACTAGTCTGATCATGCGGGAGCGGGTGTCCTGGGGCCAGACCCTGAGTGCCCTGGCGGTGATTCTGGGTGCACTGGGCCTGACCCAGTTTTGGATGGCGCTTTTATCCCTCTTTGATCCGGCTTCCTTCCTGGGTCAGCTCTTCGCGGACTATGTGGATAAGATGGTTTTCTTTGACGCCGGCGCCTCAACCTCCGTATTCGACCTGTTGGCGACCGTCCTGCTGGTTCCGCTGGGCGAAGAGCTTCTGTTCCGGGGCATCATCCAGGGTGAACTCCGAAAGAGTTTTTCTCCCGCCATCTCCGTGGTCGCGACCACGGTCCTCTTCGCGGTATTCCATCTCGATCTGATCCAGGGATCCTACGTTTTGATTGCCGGTTTGGCGCTGTCCCTGGTCTACCAGCTGACCAGGAATCTGTTGATGCCCATCGTCATGCACATGGTTTTCAACTTGATTGGTTCAGGTTGGCTGACCCGGCTGACGGGCGCGGGGCAGGCGGCTGAGGCCATCCTTGTCTACAGCCTTTACGGTTTTGTGCTGATCGGTCTTGGAGGTCTTCTGATTCTGCGAAAGGCCGACCGGAAACGGGACGGCTCGGCGGTGTAAAATGAGACGGTTCTGGTCCATTCCCATCAGCCTGAGGCGGAGAACGGCTCTGACAGCCTCTGCCATTCTGCTGGTCATCGCGCTGGTTGTTCTGGGGATTGTCTGGCAGGCGGCCGGACTCTTGAGCAGCCGCAAGGCCTCTTTGGTCCAGGTCAGCGACAGGACGGCAAGTCAGCTGGCTCTGTCGGGTACCGGCATGAATTTGACCGGCCTTCCTGCCACCAATCTGGTCACCAACGGTTCCTTTTCACCCATTATCCGCCATGTCCATTACTTCGCAAGTGACGGCAGGCCGGGGGAGCTCCACATCAAGATGTCGGAAGCCAGGAGCCGCGTGCCTCTGACCCAGGACTACTACACGGGCGCATCTTTTTCACTTTTCCGTGAATCACTGTCCGAGATGAAACAGATTAATCAGGGATCCATCACCGGTTATGAGGCGGGGATCATGTCAGGCAAGCGCGGGATCTCCCTGCCGGCGGAACTGGAAGGAACCCGCTGGATGGATTTTGCGCAGCAGGATGGAACCATCTATGCCTGCGGGACAGAGGGGGCTCTGATCAAGCTGCCGCGTGACGGGGAGCCCGAACAGATGGACTTCAGGTTCAGCGTCAATCTGACGGCCATGGCGGCAGGCAAGGAAGGCCTGCTGGCGGGTGACGCGCAGGGCAAACTCTATGCCTCGCCGGACGGCGTCAATTGGAACCTGATCATGCAGTCACAAAGAGATTACGCCATCGGCGCCATTGAATACATCGATATCCCTGATTACGACAACGGCTTCTTCCTGGCCTCGGGGGGGCCGGGTGAGCTTTTCTTCGGTTACCCCTCAGGTATGGAACAGCTGTCCTTCCCGCTGGACGGGCAGGTGACCGCGCTGGTCAGGGCGGGGGACGGGATCATCTATGCCCTGGAGGACCAGGGGAGGGTTGCCTCTTCATCCAACGGTATCCAGTGGCAGATTGAGGAATCCCTTAGCTCCGACCAGGCCTGGCTGGCGGGCAAGGCGGGGGCCGGCTTGACTTTATTCGCGGGCAGGGGGGGCAGAATCGCCATCAAGCCCGACAAGGGGGCGGCCCGTTTTCTCGAGCCCCAGGGTATGGATGTGGGATCTGATCCAACAGAGATCATGATTATGTCCTCCGGCAAATTCATTCTTCTGACCAGCAAGGGGGGACTTTTTTCCTCCAAGGACGGAGGCAGATCCTGGACCGGGGAGAATCCTTTTGAGGAGAGCCGGATCGAAGGGTTTGAACTCTTTCCGACGGGTGACATTTTGCTGGCCAGGCGGGATGGCGAGCTGATCCTGGGTGAGTTGACCGCCCAGATCCGTTTCGATCCCCCCCTGGAAGGCGGCAGCGTCGTCGCGGGCGACCTGATGACCATCAGTCTGACTGAATTGCCCGGCCTGGACACAAGTCAGGTCAGCGGGACCCTGCGAGAGGAACCGCTTCCCGCTGGTGAGTGGGCGATTTCGGGCGGGGCTTCTTTTTTGACTTCTCAAGACATTCACGCGGGCAGGGAAGGCTATGATTCAGGTGGCTCATGCGCTTTGTCGTACGACCTGCCTGATCCGGAGCTTGACAGCGAACCCATAGTGAAGGCGCTCTTTTCTATCCATCAAGGCACGGCAACCGCGATACCTGTCAACAACCCTGACCGCTCTTACCTGAGTGCCAGGCTCACCCAGAAGCTGGATCTGTCGCGCCTGCTTGCCAGCGATGCACTTCCTTTTTACCGGCTTGAATTTGACCTGCGGACTGAGGGCGACATTGACGGGCCGGTAGAGGTATGGTTTTCGGGCTCGATGCCTGCGGTCGGTGAACTGGTCAAACATACCGGGGACGCCTGGCAGCATCGACGCTTGTCTCTTCTTTTTCCCAGGGCTCTGAAGGCTGACGACGAGATCTGGATCAATTTCGGCTTCGCGGGAAGCGGAACACTTTATCTGGATAACATCTGGTTTGGCAGGAATGACGACGCGCCGGGAGCCTTGTCCTCCTTACTGGCGGAGCAGAAGGAAGCCTGGCCGGATGTGATCCGGCTGGACGCGGTTCCGATTGGCCGTTCCGGTTACGGGGAGGAAGCCTGGTGCCTGCCGGAGGGAAGCGGACACGCCATGGGGACAGACGAGGGCGCGCATAACCTGGGGGCGGCGCTCCAGTTCGTCGAGGCTCAGCGCGCCTCACCCTGGCTGGTTGTTGACCTGAACGTGACCGCAAGCGAGCTGGCCCACCTTGTTGAATACCTGGCCGGATCGCCCCTGTCCGCCTTCGGCAAATTGCGGTCCAGAGACGGGGCCATCGGGCGCTGGACAGATGAATTCAACCTGATTTACATTGAGCTGACCGATTGCGGGCAGGTGCTTCCCAATGACGCCTCCCGCGCCAACTATGTGCATTGGATGATGGATCAGATCAGGGCGGCCCCGGATTTCGCCGCCATCAGAAACCAGGTTTTCTTTATCGACGCCATGCACTATGAGGATGGACGAAGTCACACCAGCGCTGATTATCACGCGGGAGACCTGCGACTTTCACAGCCCCTGGATTCCCGGCAAGCCCTGGAAGAAACCCTAAATGACTGGATTAACAGCATTCCCAGGCGGGGGACCTCGGGTGGGGTCATTGTCCCGGAGCTGATCAGATCGGTGATTTTCGACCTTCAGCCTGAGCAGCTTCGTTTGGTTGATGCGGTCGGAGCTCTGCTGGCCGATCTGGGCGACAACACGGCGCTTGCTCTGCTGGACGCCGATTATTCCGACAGGGATTATCTGCAGAAAAGAAGTGTGGCCGGATCTGCCCTGCAGGCGGTCAGGGGGCTGTCCGGCCTGCAACTGCTGGAAGAGCCCGTTCTGATTCGCAGCGGACAAGGTCCCGCAGGCCAGGAGGCGGCCGCGGGTGACCAGGAAGAGGACGACCAACAGGTCTTGTTTTACGCATACGGCTCACGCGAGGCAACCTTGGTTTTCGCCTTGAATCTGGATCGGGTCAGCCACCTGGTTTCGCTCCAGGGCCTGAACCGGCAAGCGTCAACCTACGAATTATATGACCATCGCGGCAACCGCATCAGTCAGGGCGACTGGGGCCGCAAACGCGACAATTTTACCTTGCTGCCGGGAGGTGTTCTGGTGGTAAGACAGGGATCATGAGGGGGTAGTGATATGGCATGGCTTGATGTTTTAAAGAGCGTACTTTATGGAATCGTTGAGGGGGTGACCGAGTGGCTGCCTATCAGCAGCACGGGACATCTTCTGATCCTGGAGAGGTTGGTCCCCTTTACAGCCGGCGGTGACGCCATCAGCAATCAGCGGTTCTTTTCCTTCTTCCTGATTGTCATCCAGCTGGGCGCTGTCCTGGCAGTCGTCGTCACCTTCTGGCGCCAGCTTTGGCCCTTTCCCTCCCGCAAGCGTGCCGCTCACCTCCAGGAGCCGGGGCAAGCGGGGAAGACGTCCGGCTTTCTGACGGTGGATCACGGCATCCTGAGGCTTTGGGTCATGATCCTGATCGCCTGTGTGCCTGCCGCCATCATCGGACTCCTCTTTGATGACAAGATCGAGGCCATCTTCTACAACCCGTGGACGGTGGCGGTTATGCTGATCCTGGTGGGTCTGGCCTTCCTGGCCATTGAGTTCTACATCAGGTGGAAGCAGCGCCAGCCTTCCATCCGTACCATCGACCAGATCGACTGGCGATCCGCGCTCTTGATCGGCCTCTTTCAGGTGATCGCGGCTGTTTTGCCCGGCACATCACGTTCTGGCGCCACCATCGTAGGAGGACTCTTGATTGGCATGTCACGGCCGGTCGCCGCCAGCTTCACTTTCTTCCTGGCCGTGCCCGTCATGGCTGGGGCCAGCCTTCTGAAGATTCTCAAGATCGGGTTGGATTTCAACCTGGTTCAATGGCTTTCCATCCTGGTGGGGATGGGAGTGGCCTATCTGGTGTCCATCCTGATCATCCGCTTCCTCCTCAATTACATCAGGCGGCACGACTTCCGGATTTTCGCCTTCTACAGGATCCTGCTGGGAGCCATCCTGATCACGGCCGCTCTGGTAGGACTGTTGAGATGAGGAAACCATGAAGACTTATACCAGAGCTGATTTCTTTTTGGACCTGTCCCAAACGGCGGTCCCCGATGAGAACAGGATCCGGCAGGTGTCAGAAACCTGGACGCTGCAGGGAAGAACCGGCTTGTTGACGACACTCCATGCCCGGTTGACCGGCTGGATCGACCGGGATTCCTGGAATGTCAAGGACCGCGCCTTCTTTCTTTTCGCCTCGGACAGCGGCCTCATGGATGAGGGAGGCCTGTCGTCAACAGGGGACAGATCCACCGCGCGTGAAGTCCTCTCGCTCTCCCGGGGCAACCACCCGGTTAACATACTGGCCCGGCTGACCGATAGCCGACTGGTCACAGTGAATATGGGCAGCCGGGGACTGGACTCTCTCGGGCAAGTAATCCAGCTGCCGGTCATGGAGGGGGGATCCCTGAATCCGGTGGAGGAGGACGCCATGACCGAGGAGGCCATGATGACGGCCATCAGGGCAGGCATGGAACTGGCCTCACAAGCGGCAGACCAGGGGTTGACGCTCCTTGCCGCCGACGGCATGTCCGAAAGCGGCCGCTTGATCGCGACGGCGGTCCTGTCCGTTTATTTCGACCGGGCGCCCGAAGACCTGATGGAAAGGGATCCCGATCTGCCGGATCAGCTGTTCGACCGCAGGGCTTATGTCTTAAGCTCGGCGATCGCCCGAAGAGCACCCAATCCATACAATACGCTGGACGTTTTGAGGCAGCTGGGAAACCTCGAGCTGGCTTCCATGACAGGTTTTTTCGCGGGCGCGGCACTTTACGGCCTGCCTGTTCTGCTGGGGGGCCGGGTCTCCCTGACCGCCGCCCTGACACTGGTCAGACTCATCCCCGAAAGCCGGCCACTTTTTTTCGCCACGCATCAAGCGGGGGATCCGGGATCCGAACTGGCCTTAAGGGAATTGGGATTGACGCCTGTCATTGACGACCGGGCACCCTTTTCAGGCCGGGCGAGCGCCCTCTCTCTCCTGCCCCTGCTCGACCTTACCTGCGCTCTGTATCATGAGTTGGAGGACGGGTTGGAAAAGGACTCTTTTTGATTTGACAAAAGCGAAATGACACTGATATGATTCAGTGTGTTGCGCTGGAGGCAAACGGCGGTATAGCTCAGTTGGCCAGAGCATTCGGTTCATACCCGAAGTGTCACAGGTTCAAATCCTGTTGCCGCCA
>JAAZFK010000183.1 GCA_012511735.1 Clostridiaceae bacterium
AGCTGGCGGACGAGAAAGCCGCCGGCCAAACCGACCAGCAGGGCCAGGATGGAGGCGATCAGCCGAAGTCTCCGCTTAGCCTCCATGAGGATCCTCCCGGTCAAGATAGGGGCGGAAACGGTCAGGCAAAGGGCTCTGACAGACCAGCGTCCGGCCGGTCACGGGATGGATGAAAGACAGCTCAGCGGCGTGAAGCAGCTGGTAATCCGGGTCGCCGGGCCGCCGCCGGCCGCCATACAAACGGTCTCCCAGGACGGGATGCCCGATGTAGGCCAGGTGGACCCTGATCTGATGAGTTCTGCCTGTCAGCAGCTTACAGCGCAGATGGGCGTATTGACCCAGCCGGTCGATCAGCTCGAATTCTGTTCTGGCTTCCTTGCCGCCCTGGCTAACTTCCATCTTCTTGCGGTTGACAGAACCCCGGGCGATCGGAGCGTCGATCAGGCCCCGGTCGGTGTCGGGTGTCCCTTTGACCACCACCTCATAAAAACGGCCAATATCGCCCCGTTTGAACAGATCCGCCAGCAGGCGGTGGGTCTGATTATCGCGGGCGATCAGGATGGTTCCGGACGTGTCCTTATCCAATCGATGGACGATGCCGGGCCGATCCCTGCCACTCAGATCGGACAGGCCGCGCGAATAGCGGTTGAGCAGGGCGTTGACCAGGGTACCCTCCACATGTCCGTGGGCGGGATGGACGACCAGGCCGGCAGGCTTGTCGATGACGGCCAGCCACTCATCCTCATAAAGGATTTGAAGGGGAATCGCCTGGGCTTGAGGACTTTCATCCGCGATTTCCTCAGGCAGGCTGATCTGGACCAGATCGCCCGGTTCAAGAAGTTTGGACGGTGTCGCTTCCTGTCCGTTTACCTGAACCAGCCGGTCGGCAATCCTCTTTTTCCAGACCTCTCTCGAGGCGGAAGGATCGTGCAGAGCCAACCATTTGTCGAGCCGCATGCCCTTATCATCTTTGCTGACCCGCCCTTCTTGCCTGTTCACTCGTCTTTCTTCTTCTCCTTATCTGATGAACTTGCGTAGCCGGTACCGAATTGAATGGAAAGAAAATGTCGGTCCATCAAGGAGAAAAGAATCAGGAGTCCGGTACCGACTGTAATCATGGCGTCAGCCAGATTGAAGGTAGGAAAGGCATAGCTCCCGAAGGTGAAGGACAGAAAGTCGGTCACCGCCCCGGCCCGGAGCCGGTCGATCAAGTTGCCGGCGCTGCCGGCAATCAGGAGGATCAGGACCGCCTTGGCCCGCCTGTCGCCCGCTTTTCTCAAGAACCATAAAAGCGCGAAAAGGACGATGGAGGAAAGAATGATCAGGAATACCAGTCCCCAATTATGGCTGGAGAAGATGCTCCAGGCGGCGCCCTTGTTGGCCAGACAGCTGATCTCAAAGAAACCCGCGATCACCGTCACCGGTTTGCCGCTGCCAATCAAGCGTTCCGCCAGACCCTTGGTCCACTGGTCAAGCATAATCAAGACAATGATCATAATCATTTCCATAGAAATAATTCCTCCAAATCCCGGTAGGGCACCCGCCAGTCTCCTGTCAGACTGCCCTCAACATCACTACTGTACCAGACCATTGTACCTGTCGAAGCCAGGCCAATGACCGGAAGATCCTCAAAGGTATTCCTGACGGCCTCCGCGTAGGCAGATGCCGTCCAGCCCCTCTCCCCGTCCCCCGGTTCCAGACAACGGGCACGGGCTTCCAGGAGCAGCTGGCGGTTCTCAGCCCCGACCCGGTCCGTCCAGCTGTAAAGGCCCAATGTTTCCAGACCATCCAGGTAGTCGGCCGGATCAGGAAAAAGGACAGCGGTATCGACCAGCAGAACCGCGTCATAGACATCTTCCCTTAAAGCCCGAAACCAGTCATCCGCCTTGACAGCGCGGACCAGCAATTGGCGGTCAAGTCCCAACAAGGCAGTCGAAAGCCGGTCCAGCAGCCGGGTCGGTACGAAACCCCGGGGCACCAGGAGCGTAAAGGCAGGTCTGTCCGATGGAGCCGGTATCCCCGCCTGGTCATCAGGCAGCTGTTCCTCCGACGGCCCGTAGCCCTCAGGCATACTGGACCGCTCTATTGGCGCAAGCTGACGGCCTTCCAGACGGAAGTCGCCCCGTAAAAGCGGAAAGGAGGCATGGGCATGGGGCGAGGCGATGGTCGACAGTTCAGGATCGGAACCCAGCACATAAAGCAGGGCATCACGCTTGGCAAGCGCGTCCCCCCTCCGGTCGCTGAAAAAGAGAGAGATGAAGCCGCCGTCCTCAAAGCGCTGTTTGCGAATTCGTGAGCGGTCACCGAAAAGAACGGTCTCAGATGCGTCCATCAAGAAGAGATCCAGGTTTCCGTTTTCGAAATCATAGGCGGCCCGGACGGCATCCGGATAGGCCTTGGCTTCAATAACGCGAACCCGCCCCTGCCTGTCGGTGCGGGAAAGGCGCAGATGATCTGCCGTCCATGAATCGATCTGCCAGGATCCGCTGCCGGTCAACTGGCTGCGCCCGCCCGACTCCAGCTCCTGGCCCGGAACCAGAGGGAAGGTCAGAAGCCGGGGCAGCAAGGGGTCAGCTTCTTCCAGGCTGATCACCAGCTGGTCAAGGCCGTTGACGGATACGGAAATAATGTTTTCCAGAGACTTGTGCTTCCAGGCCTCAATACCGGAAAACAGCTCCGGCTGGAAGGAAACACTCCCGGCCTCATCCGCCGTTTCCTCCTCAGGTTCGACCAAACTGGCGGCCAGATAAGCCTGCAAGGAGGCCAGCGCGTCCTGGGGGCCCAGCTGTCGTCCGTCGTGAAAATACCGATTCCCGTCCAGATTGACCACCAATTCAAGGCCGTCGTAGGACCAGCGGAAGGAGCTGGCTACCCGGCCCTGGAGTCTGCCGTCATAACTGACCTCGAAGAGCGGTTCATAAACCAGGCCCAGAAGGGAGTCGGTTGTGTAATGCTGGGGTTTGAAGGGATCCAGATCCCCTTCCTGGCGGATGGCCAGCCGGATCGTGTCGCGGGTGGATTGGGATTCGGCAGGCGGAAGCGTCACCGGAGAGGCTGGGCCGGTCACCTCCGGGCCGGGATCAGCCGCGGGATCAGCCGGTTGACAGCCGGTCATGATCGCCAGCAGGACCAGCAGGAGAATGACCGCTGTAAATCTTTTCATCGAACGCGCGTTTCCCATATTTCTATCCACGAAGATCCCATTCAGATTACCATAAAGGCCTGGTTTTTCCCTGTTCAGGATAAAGCAAATCGGCCGTCCTGACGCCTTATGGCGCCTGGACGGCCGACTCCTTCATTCTCTGCCGGTCCGCTACTTGGCAAAGTCGCTGTAGCGGCTTTCCCTGATCATGTTGACCTTGATCTGACCCGGAAAATTCAACTCCTGCTCGATTTTCTTGCAAATCTCACGCACCAGCAAGGGCATTTCCTCATCCGAGACCGAGTCGGGTTCCACGATGACGCGGATCTCCCTGCCGGCCTGAACCGCGTAGGTTTTTTCAACCCCGGGGATGGACTGGGCAATCTCTTCGAGTTTTTCGATCCGCTTGATGTAGGTTTCGATGTTCTCGCGTCTGGCGCCGGGCCGGGCCGCCGAGATGGCGTCCGCTGCCGAGACCAGGCTGGCAATCGGAGTTTCAGGCTCCACATCGCCGTGGTGCGATTCGATGCTGTTGATCGTCACCGGGTCAAGCTTGTAACGGCGGGCGATCTCCCCGCCCAGCTGCACATGGGATCCGTCCATTTCAAAGTCGACGGCCTTGCCCAGATCATGCAGCAGACCCGCCTTCTTGGCGGCGTTGACATCCAGATCCAGCTCAGCCGCCAGCATGCCGGCGATGCGGCTGACCTCAACCGCGTGCTGCAGGACATTTTGTCCGTAGCTGGTCCTGTACTTAAGCCGGCCAAGCATATGGACAATTTCCTGGGGAATGCCTGTCACGTTGGTATCGAAGACGACCTGTTCACCCGCCTCGCGGATAGAGTTCTCCACTTCCATGGAGGCCTTGCGCACCATTTCCTCAATCCTTGTCGGATGGATGCGCCCGTCCTGAACCAGTTTCTCGATACTGATCCGGGCAATTTCGCGGCGGATGGGATCGAAACTGGACAAGATGACGGCCTCAGGCGTGTCGTCAATGATCAGATCGACGCCTGTCAGCTGTTCGATGGTACGGATATTGCGGCCTTCACGGCCGATGATCCGGCCTTTCATTTCCTCATTGGGAAGCGTGACAACGGAGACGGTGGCCTCCGACACATAGTCGCTGGCGTAGCGCTGGATGGTGGTCACGACAATGTCGCGCGCCTTGGCCGCGGCCGACGCCTTGGCCTCATCCTCCATGCGCTTGTAAAGAAGGGATAAGTCGTAGCGGTATTCGTTCTCCGCCGCGTCGAGCACTATCTCCCGGGCGTCCTGAACCGTTAATCCCGCGATGCGCTCCAGTTCAACGCGCTTTCGCGCGTCGATTTCCGCTAACTCATATTCTTTTGTTTGTAGTTCCGCCTCTTTATCTTTAAAATTCTGCTCCCGATCCTCCAGGCTCTGTGCCCGGCGGTCCAGGACTGTCTCTTTCTGATCGATCCGCTGGCGTTCCCGGGTCAGGTCATGACGCCTTTCCCGTACATCGCGCTCCAGCTCAAGCTTGGCTTTGTGTACTTCTTCTTTGACGGTCAGGAGGATCTCTCTTTTCCTGTCTTCACCCTCCTTGACTGCCTGACCGACGATCACCCGTGCTTCTTCATCAGATTTCTGCTTCTTCTCAAGCAGTTCACGGCTCTTCTTGCTGTACCCTTTATGATAAAAGAGCGCCGTCAAAGCCCAGGTGGCCATGGCGCCCGCAAGTAAACCGGCAATCACATATAACCATTCGATGGTAATCACCTCCAACTATTCAATTATCAAGTTTCGAAAACGATTATTCACGATAATAATCAATGAACCGAGCCCCGCGCGGGGGCCCGACCGTTTATTCTACCTATCAGTTTATGTGCCGCGGGGGCGAATGTCAATGAAAGGGCCGGACATTTACGGCAAGCAAAGACTGGCTTGCCGCCTGGACCCGCAAAGGATCAGAAGTCAGCGGCCTCCCGTCACGATATGGGCGACGATCGCGGCGATCAGCAGGACCGCCAGCGCGCGGTGGATGTAGAGCCAGGCCGATCTTTTCTTCTTCTTAAAGTAGTGGCCGTAAGCGCCGACGGCCAAATTGATCACCATCAGCAGGCCCGCGGCCAACCCGGTCCGGGAAGGCCAGCGGTAGATCAGCTGAATGACCAGATGCGCCAGGAGCGTCAAGCCGGTGAAGAAGGCAAAGAACCGGTGATTGGATACGATAAAGCGCTGGACCTTCATATAGGTCCCGCGGAATTTTGACTCACGCGGCAGACCCGCGACCAGCTTCCGGTAAACCAGTTTGACCGGATAGTTCAATAAAGTTAACACAAAGCCCGCCGTGATCAGCCAGCCAAACAGACTCCCGCTCTCCCTCATCTTGACAAGTCTCCCGCGTCTTCGCTTATTTCTTTGCGTCCCCGGCCTCCGCCAGGACACCCACCTCAACGGCCCGG
>JAAZFK010000184.1 GCA_012511735.1 Clostridiaceae bacterium
GACAAAATGACAAACCGACGGGTCTCGCTGGCGGACTTTGTCTTCTCCCAGCTTGAGGAGGACATCCTGTCTGAACGCTATCAGACAGGGCAGGTGCTCACAGAGTTGGCGGTCTGCGAACAGATGCAGGTAAGCCGGACACCCGTCCGGGAAGCCTTCCGGCGCTTACAGCAGGAAGGCTATCTGACTGAAAGCGGCAGAGGTAATCTGGTGGTTGGAACCTCCCCCCGCGACATGCTGGATGTCTACGAAATCCGCCTGCGTACGGAAGGGCTGGCCACCGGCTGGGCCGCCGCCCGCATCACGGACGAGGGCCTCAAAGAGCTGGCGGATACCATCGACTTACAGGAATTTTACACGGCCAGACAGGACGCGGATCACATCCAGGAACAGGACAGCCTTTTCCACCGGCTGATCTTCGCCCATTGCGGCAGCCCCATCCTGGGGGACATGCTGACCGCCCTTCACCGCAGGATCCAGCGTTACCGGACCTGCAGTGTGCAGGACCGGCTGCGGGCAGGCAAGGTGATCGATGAGCACAAGGCCATCTACCGGGCGCTGTCCCGGCACGATGCGGAATCCGCTGAGTACCTAGCCCTGCAACATGTAAAAAATGCCCGCGAACACATAGGAGCGGAGGAAACCCTATGGGCCTGTCAATAGGAGAGAAAATCATCAAAGCGCACCTGGTCGAAGGTGAGATGGTGGCGGGAAGCGAGATCGCCCTTGTTATCGATCAGACCCTGACCCAGGACGCGACCGGCACCATGGCTTTTCTTGAATTCGAGGCCATGGGCCTGGACCGGGTCAAGACGGAATTAAGTGTCGCTTACGTGGATCACAATATGCTTCAGGAGGGTTTTGAAAACGCTGACGACCATCTCTTCCTGCAAAGCATGTCAAAAAAATACGGCATCTATTTCTCCCGGCCGGGTAACGGCATCTGTCATCAGGTCCATCTGGAACGTTTCGGAATCCCCGGCAAAACGCTGCTTGGCTCCGACAGCCATACGCCGACCGGCGGTGGCCTGGGTATGCTGGCCATTGGAGCCGGCGGCCTGGATGTGGCTGTGGCCATGGCGGGTGGCCCCTACCATCTCACCATGCCACGATTGATCAAGGTAGAGCTCAAGGGTCGGCTGAGGCCTTTCGTCTCCGCCAAGGACATCGCCCTCAAATTGCTCCAGATACTGACAGTCAAGGGAGGCGTTGGCGCCCTGATCGAATGGGGCGGTGAAGGTGTCCGCACGCTTACCGTTCCCGAGCGCGCCACCATCACCAATATGGGTGCCGAGACAGGAGCGACCAGCTCCCTCTTCCCTTCGGACCAGCGAACCCTGGAGTTTTTAACCGCTCAGGGACGCGCTGAGGACTACCGGCCATTGGAGGCAGACCCCGACGCGGTCTATGATCAGATCCTGGAGATTGACCTGGATCAGCTGGTGCCCCTGATCGCCTGTCCTCACAGCCCGGACCGGGTAGTGCCTGTCTCGGAAGTTGCCGGGACCAGGGTCGACCAGGTCTGCATTGGCTCCTGCACCAACTCCTCTCTGGCTGACCTGACCAAGGTTGCGGCCTTGCTCAAAGACAAACAGATCCACCCCGGGGTCAGCCTTTCCATTTCGCCCGGATCCAGACAGGTGTTGACCATGCTGGCTGAATCCGGCGATCTGCAGACCCTCCTGGCCGCGGGCGCCCGCTTACTGGAGAACGCCTGTGGTCCCTGTATCGGTATGGGTTTTGCCCCCAATACGGACGGGGTCAGCCTGCGCACTTTCAACCGGAATTTCCAGGGCAGATGCGGCACACAAAGTGCTGGCGTTTATCTGGTTTCACCCGAGACAGCCGCTGCAGCCGCCCTCAGGGGAGTCATTACCGACCCCCGGGATCTGGGCGTCATGCCGGCCATCCGGTTGCCTGAGGCTTTCACCCTTGACGACAGCCAGATTCTGACGCCCGCCGACAGGGAAGAGGCGAAAACGGTCAAGATCATCCGCGGCCCCAACATCGGCAGTTTCCCCGTCTCGGAGGCCCTGCCGGATCAGCTTGAGCTCCCCGTTCTGATTAAAACCGGCGACGATGTCACTACCGACCAGATCATGCCGGCCGGGGCTAAAGTCCTGCCCTATCGGTCCAATATCGCCAAGCTGGCTGATTTCTGCTTTGAAACAACCGATCCCGGCTTTGCCGGCCGGGCCCGCCAGGCCGGTGGCGGGATCATCCTGGGTGGCCATAATTACGGACAGGGTTCCTCCCGGGAACACGCGGCCCTGGTACCACGTTACCTGGGTGTCCGGGCAGTCATCGCCAAGAGTTTCGCCCGGATTCACGCCGCCAACCTGATCAATGCCGGCATCCTGCCCCTGACCTTCGAAAATCCTGACGATTACCAGAAGCTTGATCAGGGCGACTGGGTCACCTTGAATAACCTGCATGAGGGGCTGGCAAGCGGCAGGATCAATCTGAGCCTGGGCAAGACCTCCATCAGCCTGCTTTGCGGGCTGACCGATCGCCAGCAGGCAATAATCAGGGCCGGTGGCCTGCTCGAACTGATGAAAGAGAAAGAGAACTCCACTCATGAATGAACAAATCCGCCTGGCCGTCAACCACTTTGAAAATCTTTTAAGACAACAGTTGGAGCGGGTGTCCAGGCTTGAAGAAACAAGTCAGCCGATCGACTACGCCACCCTCTCCCCGCTGGTCATCGGTGTCATCGGAGGGGACGGTATCGGACCTCTCCTGGTCAAACAGACCCGGCGCCTGCTCGATTTTCTCCTCCAGGACGAGCTGGATGAAGGATCTGTCCTCATCCGGAACATCGACGGGCTGACCCTGGCAAGAAGGCAGAAGCTGGGACAAGCCGTCCCCCAAGATACCCTGGAAGCGATCAAGGACTGTCATGTCCTGCTCAAAGGACCAACGGAAACCCCCAAGGGCGGCAGCCTGGAAAGTGCCAATGTGACCTTGCGAAGAGAGCTCGACCTCTATGCCAATGTCCGCCCTGTTTCATTGCCGCAGGAAGGGATCGATTGGACCTTTTTCCGCGAAAACACGGAAGGTGAATATGTGCTGGGCAGCTCCGGCCTGGAGATCGACGGCAAGCTGGCCATGGATTTCAAGGTCACCACGGACGCCGGAACCCGCCGTATCGCCCGGGCCGCTTTGGAATTCGCCAGGAAAAACGGTAAGACAAAATTGGCCATCGTCACCAAGGCCAACATCATGAAGAAGACCGACGGCAAATTCTCGCGCCTGGTCCACGAGGAAGCGGCCGCTTATCCGGAAATCGAAGCAGATGACTGGTACATCGATATCATGACGGCCAATCTTCTGAACCCGGCCATCCGGGACAGCTTCCAGGTCTTCGTCCTCCCCAACCTTTACGGCGACATCCTGACCGATGAAGCGGCTCAGCTCCAGGGTGGTGTGGGCACGGCCGGCAGCGCCAACCTGGGCGACCGCTACGCCATGTTCGAAGCCATTCACGGTTCAGCCCCCCGCATGATCGAAGAGGGTTTAGCTGATTACTGCAACCCCTCAAGCCTCTTTCGCGCGGCCTGGATGATGCTGGTTCATCTGGGCAAACAGGGGGCAGCCGACCGCCTTGGCCGCGCCCTGGAGATCTGCCTGGAAAGCGAGAAGCGCCTGGTCGTCACCGGCGACAGGCAGGGCGCCCGTTGCGATCAGTTCACCGACTATGTGCTGGAGACACTTCAGCAACTCTAATCACCAAAATCAACTACTGGAAGAGAATCTGAAATGGCAACCAACCTGATTGAAAAACAATTCAATAAATTGAAATCCTCTCAGCGTCTACTGGCCGCAAGCAGCGACCCGATGCGCCGCCATATGCTGACAGCGCTCGCC
>JAAZFK010000185.1 GCA_012511735.1 Clostridiaceae bacterium
ACCCCCTGGCGGATTCCCGGACCCTTTTTTTGGGTGACCTGGTTATCTCGCCCGGCAAAGTCGCTCAACAGGCGGCTGACTATGGGCATTCCTTTGAACACGAACTGGCCTTCATGGCCACTCACGGCCTCCTGCACCTGCTCGGCTATCAGGATGAGACGGAACCGGACCGGGAAGAGATGGACGCCTTGCAAAAGAAACTGATGGGCGACCTGAAGGAAATCCCCTGCGGTTTTGTCGCCATTACCGGCCGGCCCAATGTGGGCAAATCCACGCTTTTGAACGAAATGTCCAGGCGGACCCTGGCCATCACCAGCGAAAAGCCGCAGACGACCCGTCACGCCATCCGGAGCGTGCTGACTGAAGAAGATTACCAGTTGGCCCTGCTGGATACACCCGGCCTCCACCAGCCGAAAAACGCGCTGGGCAAGGCCATGATGAAGGCGACGTCCTCAGCGGTGGCGCAGGCGGATGTAGTGGCGGTCATGGTCGACGCTTCCTGGAGTCCCTTCGCCGGTCACCTGGAGCGCCGGATCATTGAACAGGCACAGAAGGACGGCAAGCCGGTCGTCCTTATCATCAACAAGGTGGACCGGGCCTCCAAGGAAAATATCCTGCCCTTGATCAAGGCCTACGACGATGCATTCAAGCTGGACGCCTATGTACCTTTGTCAGCCCTGAAGAATGACGGCATCGACCGGCTGATCCAGGAACTGGTGGCCCTGCTCCCTGTCAGGCACCGCCTCTTTGATCCCCAGGATGAAACCGATCAGACCGAGCGGATCATGGCCGCGGAATTGATCCGGCGCGAAGTACTGCTGCAGACGGGGCGGGAGATCCCCTATGGAGTCACTGTCCTGGTTGAAGCCTTTGAAGAGCTGGACACGGATCAGGGCAGGGAAGTCTCCGTTCAGGCTGTGATCTATTGCAGCAAGAAATCTCACAAATTGATTCTGGTCGGCAAGGGAGGGGACAGGATCAAGTCGATCGGGACGGCAGCCCGCGGAGCCATCAGCGCCCTCCTGGATGCCCCGGTTCACCTGTCGCTTTTCGTCAAGGTCAAACCCGGCTGGGAGAACCGCCCGTCCGATCTGCTGGACGCGGGCCTGACCGGCAGGGATTAAGGAGATGGCCACCCTGGTGACCAAAGCCTTCGTCATGAATTCCTTTCCCTGGAAGGAACGCCACAGGCTGCTTCATTTGCTGACGCCTGAGCTGGGTCTGATCACCGCCATGGCGCCGGCGTCCGAGAGTCTTCGCAGCAGGCTCCGCGGGGTCACGCAACTCTTTTCCTATTCCGAATTAACTCTTTCCTCCTCCCGGTCGCGCTATTCGATCAAGGAAGGTGAGGTAATCGAAAGCTTTATTGCGGTTTCGCAGGATTTGGACCGGCTGGCAGCGGCGTCCCACGCGGCGGAAGTGTTCTCGGATGTCGCCCGCAATGACGAGCCCCAAAAGGTGATCTTTGATCTGTGGGCTTACACCCTCTATGAGATCTCCTGTGCCCCGGATCCCGTTTTCATCGCCAGGATGGCGACTCTGCGCCTGATGGAGGAAATCGGATTTTCCCCCCGCTTGGACGCCTGTGTGGTCTGTCGGCAGCCGGTGGAAGGAAGCCGGGCCTTCAGTTTTCGCCAGGGCGGCCTGCTCTGTCCGAAAGATCTGGCGGCGGCAGGCGGGGAGATGCCGCTGGACCTGTCCGCTGGAGCCGCGGCGCTTCTGGCTCACATCATCTCCGCTCCCTTGAAAAAACTCTACCGTTTCACCGCCACGCCGGGGATCCGCGCTGAAGCGTCCTGCCTTGCGGATCGCTGGGTTGAGGAAAAAATGGAAAAACAATATAAACGACTGTCCATGTTGGATCAGTGCCCGGATTTTGCCTTGTCCAAAACCGGGGAAG
>JAAZFK010000026.1 GCA_012511735.1 Clostridiaceae bacterium
TCTCCGAGCTGCCTTACCTCCAGGAACAAGCTTACGCTGATGAATTGTTTCAATGCTTCGCCCGGCAGCAGGGTCTCTTGGCCTTAGGCGCGGTCGAGTTGGAGCAGGAAGTCCTGCTGGATGGAGAAACAGTCAGCATCTATTATAAATATTTTAATCGTACGCAATGAAGCTGTAAGAAGGAGAAATAGAAATGCAAGACCAGGGAAGATGGGATCTCACGCCACTTTATCAGAGTCTGGATGATCCACGCATTGAAGAGGATTTTGACCGTTTGACGGGCTTGGTAGAAAAAAGTATGACGGTGCTTGATCCAGGCCAAAGTCCCGCCAGGCAGGTGACAGCGGGGGTTGCCCTGGCGGAAGAAGTAAGCGAGTTGGTAAGACATCTGGCGTCATACCTGTCCCTGGTCTCCTCTGCCGATACCAGCATCAGCAGGACGACGGCGCTTCTGAATCGGGTCAGAGGCATCATGGCCGGCTTCGCAGTCTTCGACGTCAAGCTCAAGGAGCTGGTCGCAGACATGGAACTGGATGAACTCCTCGGCCAGGAAGCCTTGAAGCCTTATGCTTTCTATCTTGAAGAAAGCAAAAAAGAAGCCGGTTTCCTCCTGGACGCCGGCTTGGAAGAAATGATCGCCCGTTTGGATATCTACGGAGTTGACGCCTGGGGGAATCTCTTTCGTGAACTGACTTCAACTGCCAGCAAGGAACTGGATGGCCAGACCAAAACGCTGACCGAACTTCGCAATCTGGCTTACGATCCGGATTCCGAAGTCCGACACAAGGCCTACCAGGCGGAGCTGACACTCTACCCCGCAATTGAAAAACCACTGGCGGCGGCTCTGGTCGCCATCAAGGGTCAGGTCCTCTACCTCAGCCGGAGAAGGGGGCATCAAAGCCCACTTGACGAGGCACTCTTTCGAAGCAGGATGAGCCGGGAAACCCTTGATGCCATGATCGCTGCCATGACCGGGCAAAAAGGAATCTTCAGCCGTTACTACAAGGCCAAGGCAGCCTATCTGGGGCAGAACAGCCTCCACTGGGCAGACCTTTTCGCGCCCATCGGTGAACTTCCAGGCGGTTATGGCATTGACGAGTCCAGGAAGATCCTGGTGGACTCCTTTGATCGCTTACATCCTCCCATCGCCCGCTTGATCGATCAGGCCTACCGGGACAACTGGATCGATTTCTATCCACGTGAAAACAAGGTCGGCGGAGCCTTCTGTTCCAACCTGACTGCCGTTAAACAGAGCAGAGTGCTGACAAATTTTGAAGGATCTTTCAGCGCCGTCAGCACCCTGGCTCATGAATTGGGTCACGCATACCACGGCCAGCGGATTGAAGACCACGCGCCACTCAATCGATCCTACTCCATGCCGGTTGCCGAAACAGCCTCGATCTTTAATGAAACCCATTTCCTGCTCCAGGGCCTGGAAGCCAGCGATAAACCGGAAGAAAAACTGGGTCTCCTGGACGGCTTCCTGATGAACAGCGGCCAGGTGATCTGCGATATCCTCTCCCGTTTTCTGTTCGAAAGCCAGGTCTTCGAGCGTGTCGAGGCCGAGGCGCTGAAAACTGAAGATCTGCAGGCCATCATGCATCAGGCTCAACTGGAGGCTTATGGCGACGGCTTGGACGAGCAGAGTCTGCACCCCTACATGTGGGCTTGCAAGCCACACTACTACTCTGCCTCCTTGAGTTTCTACAATTTCCCTTACGCCTTTGGAGCCTTGTTCGCTTCAGCGCTCTACCAAAGGGCGAAAGAAGAAGGAGCCGGCTTCATGGCCAGCTACGATCAGATGCTGACGGCAACTACGGTCTCATCCGTCGAGGAGGTCGGCCGGCTGGTGGGCATGGACTTGACAAAGAAAGAGACCTGGGTTCAGGGAATGACCTCCTTTGAACCTTTTGTCGATCGCTTCGAACAACTGGTTGATCAGCTGACTTAAGCGCCGGAGGTAAAATGCGGATGCCCCTTGCAAGGCCTGATTGGGAAGGGAAGCTGAAAGAGGGAACCTGTGACGGGGAACTCACCTTCCTGTATGGAGATGACGCCCCCCGTCAGGTCGGGCGTTATCTTGAAACGGTCTCAGCTTTCCGATCCTTTTTCGGGGCAGAGCCCAGCCATCTGATCAGTGTGGGGGGCCGGACGGAGCTTTGCGGCAATCACACCGACCATCAGAATGGATGTGTCCTGGCCGCCGCTGTCACCCGGGACATGCTGGCAGCTGTAACAAAAAAGAGAGAAAAAAGGGTTCGTTTGCTCGCCCCTCCATTTGGCCTGATCGAGGTTTCCCTGGAAGATCTTGACGTTCAAAATGAGGAAGCCGGGCGACCGCAGGCACTTCTACGTGGTGTTGTCGCCTTCTTAAAAAAGGAAAGACATACGGTTGGTGGTTGTGACATCTACCTTCACTCCGAAGTGCCCATAGGGAGCGGCCTGTCGTCTTCGGCTGCTTTCGAGGTGCTGACGGCTTATCTCTTCAGCCTGCTTTTCAATGACGACGCCATTGCGGCGACGGTCATCGCCCGGGCGGGTCAGTACGCGGAAAATCATTACTTCGACAAACCGTGTGGCCTGATGGATCAGCTGGTCTGTGCCAGTGGCGGCAGCTTGCAAATTGACTTCAAAGATCCGGCAAACCCTGACGTAAAATCGCTGACAGCGGATTTCGATCAGGGTGGTTATGGACTCTATCTGGTCAATGCCGGCGGTAGCCATGCCCATCTGACGGAAGCCTACGCCGCCATTCCCAAAGAGATGAGCGCGGTCGCCCAGGCTCTGGGCCAACAGGTGCTGCGCCAGGTGGATCCATCCTTCTTTTATGCCAATATCAAACGGCTCCGCTCGCGGGTCACAGACCGGGCCATCCTCAGGGCCAAACATTATTTCGAAGAAAATGACAGGGTGTCGCAGGCAACTCAAGCCTTGCGCTCGGGCGACATGGACGGCTTCAGGCAGATCATGGATGAATCCGGCCGTTCCAGTTTGGAACTGTTGCAAAATGTATGGCCGCAAGAAGATGAGGAACGAAGCCTGGCGCTGGCTCTGGCGGTCAGCCGTGATCTTTTGGGCGATCTGGGCGCTTGTCGTGTGCACGGAGGAGGTTTTGCGGGGACCATACAAGCCTTGGTTCCCAGCGACCTGCAGGAAGGGTACAAGCGCGCGCTCGACGATTTGTTCGGACAGGGGGCTTGCCGGAAGTTGAGAGTACGGCCGGTGGGAGGCTATGAATTGGGGAAAGGCAGCTGTGCCGGATAAAAACTTGAAAACAACAAAGGTTCTGGTCACGGGCGGGGCCGGTTACATCGGTTCCCATACGGTTTATGCCTTGCTGGAGGCCGGCGCGGAGGTGGCGGTCATTGACAATCTGTCCACGGGCTTTCGTCAGGCCGTCCACCCCGATGTTCGCTTCTGGCAGGGTGATCTTCTGGATCGCGAATTTCTTGCAAAAGTCTTTCAGAAGGAAAGGCCCCACATCGTGATCCATTTTGCCGCCAGCTCTCAGGTTGCGGAAAGTATGAGGGAGCCCCTGGCCTACTACAAGAACAATGTTGAGGGGACCAGGGTTCTGCTGGAGCTTGTCATGGATCATGGTCCGGGAAGCTTGGTCTTTTCATCTTCAGCGGCCGTCTATGGCGAGCCCGACCGGCTTCCCATCGAGGAGGATACCGCCCTCCAACCGACCAGTGTTTACGGTGAAACAAAAAAAGTGATGGAGGACCTGATGGGCTGGTGCAGCCGGGCCGGAGGCCTGCGCTACGTGGCGCTTCGCTATTTCAACGCCTGTGGAGCCCACCCGAATGGCCGGATCGGAGAAGCCCACCAACCCGAAAGCCATCTGATCCCCCTTGTTTTTCAAGCAGCCTCAGGCCAACGCCCCTTTGTCAATATTTACGGAACCGACTATCCTACACGTGACGGCAGTTGTGTCCGCGACTACATCCACGTGATGGATCTGGCCGAAGCGCATATTCTGGCCGCCCGTTATCTGCTGGCAGGCGGGACGAGTGATGTGCTCAATCTGGGAAGTGACGAGGGCTACACGGTGAATGAAGTGATTGCGAAAGCCCGGCAAGTGACCAGGGAGGTCATCGAAACAAAAGAAACTTCTCCCAGGGCCGGAGATCCTGCCCGACTGGTGGCCTCAAGCCGGAAGGCTCGCCGTTTGTTGGGTTGGGAGCCCCAAATGAGTGACCTGCAGACCATCTTAACGACTGCCTGGAACTGGCACCGGACGCATCCGCAAGGTTATGAGAAAGAATGAACCACGAAAGGATTAAACGATGAAGAAGATCATGTTTTACGGGATGACAGGCGACAAGA
>JAAZFK010000186.1 GCA_012511735.1 Clostridiaceae bacterium
AACAAAAATTCTGAGAGTATGCTTTCTTGCGTTTCTTTTCTTTTGGCGCGAAAGGATGCTTCCCCGATCGATTGGAAGGGAATCTGAAGTGTATCCAATTGTTGGCGCACGGCGTCAGAGCTTATCTCTTCTTTCTCACCTGCAATGATGATCCCCCGCAAGGTGGGCTGGTGGATATCGCCGACCAGGAAACGGCGCAGGGAAATAACTTCACAGTAGACCTGCTGATCCCGGATGGCGTGAACCAGGGTCCGGGCCAAACTGCCCCCCGTATCTATCACCAGGATGGTGTCATGTAGATGGCGCATGGTTTTCCCTCTCTTGGCTAATACTCGATACCCGGTCTGGCGGGTGTTTTTGAACTCTCATAGGGGTGCTTGACCATTGTGATTTCGGACACATAGTCAGCGCAGGCGAGCAGTTGATCTGACGGGTCACGGCCTGTGAGCACCACTTCGAGATGATCCGGTTTCGATTTGAGGAAGGAGACCAGGTCTTCTTCATCCACCATGCCTGTGGAGAGGGCCCCCAGGATTTCATCCAATATTAGAAGATCCAGGCCCTGGCGGCTTCGTTTTGCGACCTCAACCAGACGTTGCTGATTAAAAGCCCGGGACACGGCCTTTTCCTCCGGATTCATTTGAAAAACAAACTTGCCTGTTGGCTGCCCGGACACCACTTCGATGTCCAACTTTCGAAGCGCCCCCAGTTCAGAGGAGTTTCCGCTCTTTAAAAATTGAACGAACAGCACATTGAGGCCGAGACCTTTGGCGCGCACGGCGAGTCCCGTCGCCGCGGTGGTCTTTCCTTTGCCATCGCCGCAATAAATGTGAACCAGACCCAGTTGCTGGCGGGCCCGTTCAAGGTAATCGTTGGAATTCATCTTTTATCCTTTCCCTGCTCTTATTCTATTTTACACCTGGGGTCAGTTGGACATGAATTCACTTCTTCTTTGCATTACGTAGGCGAGAAGGAGCAACAAAAGTCCTGTGCCCGCCGCGCCGGCAAGGCCGACGGTGGTCCCCATGCCGGTCAATTCAGCCATGGCCCAGCCGTGTGGCGTATATTGGCCGATCAGTTCCATCCAGAGAGTGGGAAGACGGATCAGCACGCCTCCGATAAAAACTGAAACAAAAAGGAGCAGTGAGGCCGGCACAAAACGGCGGTCACCCGGGATCAGGGCCATGAGTTGGCCAAAAGCGAGCATAAAGAGGAGCAAGACGGCCATGACGGGAACATAATTGGTTGGTCTTGAAGTTCCCGGCATAACCAGAAGTGTAAGTCCCGTCATTGAGGCCAGCTGTACAAGACCTGAGAGAATCAGGGCAAACAAGGTGGAAAGATAGTCTCTCGGGAAGCCTCCGGCAAGCGATCGCATCCGCCTCCGGGTCGCCGCATCCGTCAGCATCAGGCTGCTTAAAAGAGAAAAGACGGACAGGAACATGACTTCAACAGCCACGTCGGGCACCTGGATGACGGGCAGGGAATCGCCCCGCTCCAGATGATGAAAATCGATCGTCAGCTCCGCACCGTCCCGGCGGGCCTCCCTGGTGCTGGCTTTGAGCAGGTCAGTCATTTCCTGCTCAGTGATCCCCGACGCGCCCTGAAGCGAGAGCAGATCTTTTTCCAGCTTGGCCACGGTCGACAGCGCCAGCGCCGTGACCTGGTAATTGTTGCGAACCAACTCTGCTGTCAGGCTGTCTTTACCCGGGATAAAGACACAGGCGTACACCTCATCCAAATGACGGGAAGAGGCGCGGTCGCCGAATTCAGCCGGAATGATCACGACACCGTCAAGTTGACCCAGCTCAAGGGCGCGGTCGATTTGTTTTTCTTCCAGCTGCTGCCAGGCCAGCTTACTTGACTCAAGCATGCGGGTGAGGTTGTGACTTTCCTGATTATCTGCCAGATCGACATAGGCCGCCTGAACGACGGAAAGATCATTGCGGACAGCAGTCGCGCCTGCCAGGAGGGACAGAAGAATCGGAACAAGGAGGCAGATGGCCAGCAGGAGCGGCCTTCGCAGGAGCAGCTTCAGCTTCAAGCCCGTCATCAGGGCCAGACCATTCATCGGCGCCTCCTCCCCAGGAAAAAGGCCAGCGCCAGGGCAGGTACGAGCGGCCGGAGCGCAGGCAGGAGTTCCAGTCCTTGGATGGCGTTGTGCTCAAAAAGGCTGCGGTAAATCACCTGCATGACCGGATAGGCAGGTGTGTAGCGAACCATCCGGATCAACCAGGCGGGGAAAAGGGAGACGGGATAAATGGCACCGCCCGTGACAAACAAAAGGAAAATGAAAAGCCAGCCGGCCTGCAGCAGTGTGATGCCGGGTGCTTTAACCCGGCCCAGTGCCAGCATGACCAAGGCCGTCACCGCGTAAAGTGAGACTAAAAGAAGGGCTGACTTGAACAAAGAGACCGCGATTCCTCCCGAATGTAAGGCAATAAGCGGGGGCATGACCAACAAGCCCCACCAAACCAGACCGGTCGCAAGGCGCGCGGCCATAAGTGAACCGTAACCGGAGGCAATCAAGAGCCGATCTTCATAGGAGCTGTCTCTGACCCGTATGGTCGAGGCCAGAACGCCGATGGAAGGAAGCATGGACAAAATAATCAGGAGTCCTGTCAAGGCGTGGACAAGCACATTCACCTTGAATAAATCGGTGTCAGCCGTGAATCGATTCCGGTCCAGGTACGCCACCACGATATTGAGCGTATGGGACGTGGCTTTCTCCCAGGACTGATCCTGATCGCCGCCCAACTCCACATAGAGCTTCTGGTAGCCGAAGATGGAACTGTACAGGTGATCGAACGCCACCGCGTGCTGGTCCATGAGGACACCGACCTGATAGGCCTCGGGTTGCATCTTGGGATTGAACCAGAGTTGGACAGGCTGTTTCGGTGCGCCCGTGACTGACTCCGACATGAAACCGGCCGGTAGGTGGATGACGACCAGGACTTCTTCCGCCTGCAAACGTTCGACGGCCCGGGGCAGGGTATCCCGATAAACATGACTGATAAAGCGGATGTCTTCAAAGTAAAGAGAGATCATGTCTCCCAACATGCTCTTATCTTCATCGACAATGGAAGCGGCCATCAGAAGTTCAGTCGGTGTCTCCGCATCCTGATCCATCGGCAGCCTCGCCAGCTTCGAAAGGGCGACTGATAGAAAAATGACAGCGGTCGCGGTGATCAGGAGGGCGATCCTGGCAGCCCGCAGATCCTGAAAAAATAAGACGCGGAAAGCACGAAACTTCTCCCGGACCCCCGCCCCCTTGTCTGGCCGTTTTGACATCGCGTGAATCCTCAGGCGGTTTCAGTCAGGTCAGCCTTGAGCTCGCCCCCTTCAAGGGTCAGCAAGTGGTCACACAACCTGGTCAGAATGGCTTCTTCATGGCTCGAAACCAGGATGGTCCGTCCTCTGGAGCGAAGCAGGTCAAGCCGCTCCAGGATCAGCTCCCGGCTGTCCCGGTCGGACCCCGCGAAGGGTTCATCAAGCAGGAGAAGCATGGGATCACCCAGAAGGCCCACGATCAGGCTGACCCGCCTGGCCATGCCGCCAGAACATTCCCTGATCGGTTTTTCCAGGAAATCCGAGATCAGGGGGTCGGATGAAGCCAAGTTCAGAAAGCGCTTGCGATCCGGACGGGAGAACCCCCGGGCCGCGGCCCAAAAGGCCAGGGTCTCACGAACCCGCAGCCTGTCGTCAAGCGCCAGATCCTGAGGGACATAGCCAACCATGGCACGCCAGCGGCGGGAATCATCCAGAGAGATCCCCCGAAAGGAGACGGTCCCCCCATTTCTGGGCAAAACGGAGGCAAGAACCCTGAGCAGGGTGCTCTTCCCCACCCCGTTCTCGCCCGCGATCCCGTAGATGGTGCCCTGAGGCTGTTCAAAGCTGATGTCCCGCAGAACCCTGTGCGTGGACCATGACTTATTGAGTCCACGCACGGACAAACCTTCTCCGTCTTTGGATCCAGTCCTCATTTTATGCTCCAGGTT
>JAAZFK010000187.1 GCA_012511735.1 Clostridiaceae bacterium
AGGTTTATCCTCTGGTCTAAGGTTTTTTCTTGCCGCCTGCCCAGCCGGTAATGGACCGCTGGAAAAAGAGCAGAACCGCCGGGATAAGTAGCAGGAGGATCCTGCCGAAGATGGTGTTGGCAAAGAGAATCACGGCGCCCAACCAACGGCTTCGCCCGCTGTAGAGCGCGATGATTTCTTCCCGGTTGACTGTCTTGACCATGGATTCATATTCGGATTCATGAGGGTAATTGTCGATGTCGACAATATAATCTCCATGCTTGACTTCAATGATCCGTTCGACATAAATGGTACCGTCCTGGTCGAAAAGAATGATCTGATCCATCTCCACCGCCTGTTGATCATCGAGTTTCTTGAAAAAGGCGAGGTCATTGACCTTGATCTCCGGCTCCATGGTGGCGGATTTGAAGACGTAGGGGATGACGCCCTGGAAAGAAGCAATCTTGCCTTTGGCGGTCGCGTTGAGAATCAGGATCGCGATGTTGAAAAGGATGGCCGCCAGGATGAAGATCACCAGCAACAATGAAAAGGTGAAATCCAGTAACTTCTTTCTTCTCAGAGCGCCGCGCTGATCACCGATTTTTTTCTCCCGGCCTGAAGGGGAGAGGCGGATGACCTTTTCTTCTTCTTCCAGAACAGCCTGGTAACGATCCGCCGGCAGCTTGTAGCGTCGGGCCATTCGCCCGGCCTTGACGGCTCCCGCCAGGACGGAGATGAGCACCACAGCTCCCGCGATGGGGAGGAAGAGACTCCTCTCCATGTTCCACAGTTGCCGGGTCTGTCTCATGGCCACACTGTTTGACAGGATCCTGTAATAGCCTGATGTTGTCTTGAAGACGAAGATGAGAATCAGGAAGGCAAAGGTCAGGTAGCGGGCATTGGTGGCTGTCCTGAAGAAAGCTGAAAGAAATAAAGCGATTGCGCTGATCAGGAGCAAGTCCAGCAGGCCCGCCAGATAGAGAGCGGGCAAATAGGCTGTCGTCAGTGCGTACTTGAGAAAGAAAGTCAGGAAGACCGTGAAGCCGAATCCCAGCGAATAAATAAACCAGGTCGAGATAAAGAGAGCAACGATCTTGGAAAGGATCATGGAGGCTGGTTTGTAGCCAAGTTGAATCAAGGGGTACCAGGCTTTGTCCCTGATTTCACCGAAGAAGAGGATCTCATAGTCGACCAGCAGGTAAATCGTGTAAAGAACCGCCGCCACATGGATATAGATGTAGAGGGTTGAAAAATAGTTGGGCTGCATGACCTGGGGAACACTTTCAGCAAAGATGCTTTCGGTCATGGTCTGGGCCATGAAGTAAAGTGCAAAAGAGAATAGACCTAAAAAGAGCCCAAGCGCGGTTTTCATCCAGGTGCCCGCCCGGCGGTTGGGACGGCCTTGCCGGAATTCTTTGGCCAGGTAGCCGCTACGGTAGATCATGGCTTGCTCCTATGGCCTCCAGGGCGCTCTGGACGGTCTTCTGACTGACCGTGACCTGACGGGGCTGAATGCCTTCGCGAATCATGGTTTCCTGGATGACGTAAGGGTCATAGGAACTTGCCGCATCTTCGCTGATCGACAGGTGATCACCATCGACTTGGTACTGGAGGTAGGGGTAAAGTGCCATCATTTTGTCCTTGATCGCGTCGACATCATCGTCTCTGATGGTCAGCAAGGTCCTGTCATACTCCAGAAGCTGCTCAACCCTACCTTCAAAGGCCAGGGATCCATCAACGAGGCAGGCGGCGTGGCTGACCGCGTGCTCAATCAAAAGAGGGTCGGTGGAGCCCAGGATCAGGGTTCTATTCTCTTTATTTAACTTGTTTGACAGGAAAGTCATGGCTTCCAGGAGGATCTCATCGAAAGAGTATTCGGGCAGATTGAAGATAATCAATGGCTTGGAAGAATAGGAGGCGATCAGAAGCTGAATGAATGCCTCCTCCTGGTCAGACAACTTACTGATGGGTGTCAGGGAGAGGTGACCCAGTCCCATACCAATCAGGGTTTCGAAGATTTGGTTTTGCCGGACGACGACCCCTTCCTTTCGTTTGCGGGTCGCGAACATGATGGCTTCCAAAGAATTCATGTAAGGATAGAGCACGCCGGTCTTATCGATGTAATAGATGCTTCGGGGCAAGCGATGCTTGCGGGGGACGTCCTGCTGGAGCCAATTGCGCTGGCCATCCGCAGGCGGGGACAGGTTGGAAGCGATTTCCAGCAACAGCTTGACGGGAAAAGGCGAACGACTGTGAACGGCCCATACTTCACCCCTTCGAGCGGTCAGGCTGACTTTGTCAAGGACGGGCTCAAGCTCTCCCCCTTCCAAAGAAACATACTCATTGGAAGTTATACCTTCCAGAACAAGGAGGTTGTCAAAAAAGTCGAGCAGGTCCTGGTATTTTTTTGCCGCGTCTGCCATGACAATCGCCTCAGGTCAAGGGAATTTTAAGAAGGAAAACCGCCAGGATTCCTTCAGGTGAGAGCAGATCGTTGTCGGGGTCATTGATTGGATTATCGCCTTTGGTGATGTAAAGAACCTGACCTTCCTCATCTTGTACGACCCGGATGATCCGGTGCGTCACCAAGGCTCCCGAGGGGCTTTCGAAAGTAACAATCCTGCCCTCTTCAAGTGCTGACGCGTCCTTGGGCTTCCTGGACAAGATGACACTACCAACGGGCAGAGTGGGCTCCATGCTTCCTGTTTCGATCCGAAAGAGATGATAGCCCAATACAGAAGGGGTCTGGCCCTTGTTCTTCGCGATGAGAATAGAGGCCAGCACTGTCACCAATAAAGCCATGATGAGGGAGAAGAGAGCCCAGCTAAAAATCTTGGCCGGGCGTGACCCTGCTTTCCTGTTCCCTGCCTGTCTTTTCTCCAAGGCACGGGCGATCTCGAGGCGCATGTCATCGATCTCTTCTTGTGTTGTGTATCTCGTCTCCGGCATCTTGATCATATCCCCTGAAAGGTATGTCTTAAGAGGTATCCTAGCACACGCGGGCGAACAAAAAGAGCCGCCCGGTTGAGGCAGCTCTTCTCATAAGACCATATAATTCTGATTTTAAGGCTTCACTTGAGTCCCCGTGACGGAGACGCTGAGGGCGGTACCGAAGTCGGCACCGGCAAAGTCAATGGCATTGTCATTTTCTTCACCCCAAGGCCAGCTGACGGTCACCTGGTAGGTGTAGGTTTGACCTTCATCAGACAATTCGAAAAGATCGATGAAGCTGAAGCCATTATCTTCTTCAACAATATTGGCAATTTCAACAGGTGTTTCACTACTGCCGACTTTCGCGACGGAGATCTCCAAAGGTTGGATCATTGCCTCACCATTCGCGCTCAAAGCAACTGAGAAAGCGAGATCCATGGCTGTTTCAGAGATAGTACTTCCGTCAAAATTTTTGACTGCGAACGTCCAGACCTCTTTATCGCCCGGGGCGATTTTTACGTTTTCTTGGAAGGTATCTGAACCTTCTTCTTTCAGGATGAATTCCTTGGCGACGACACTACCTTCAGCCAACTTGTCGATGGTGATGGTGTAGTAGGACATGGTGCCGGCGATCAAGGAGACCGAGATGGCCAGGATCATGGCGATGATTGTAATTGTCTTTTTCATAATACTTTTCCCTTCTTTACGTTTGTTGATTATGAATTGTCTATTTCAAGAAATGTGGCTCGCTTTGAAGTTTCATTTCTCACTGCCTAAAAAATGTTGATCTTACTGATCTAACCCTCATTCATACGGTATATAAGTCAGTTCGACCGCCCGGCCATTAACTCGTACGTTCTCGGGCATCTCTCCCAATCCTTCAACCTGGATATCAAATGAAATCATGGTTTTGGCTGGAA
>JAAZFK010000188.1 GCA_012511735.1 Clostridiaceae bacterium
TCCGTTCGTATGTCTTTTGTCCCTATACCATGGTCAAAGACCATCGGACCGGTTTTGAAACAGGGGATGTGGACGGGGTCATGGACGGGGATCTGGACGGCTTTATCAATGCCTGGCTGGTCGAGGACGCCAAGGAGCGGGAGACGGCCAGGGAAGAAGAACTTCGTCAGGATAACGGAGGAGGAAATAAGGCGTGACCGGCCTTTTCGGCGGCACCTTCGATCCCTTCCACCTGGGACACCGGGCCCTGATCCGTCATGCCATGACCGGCCTGGGTCTGGACCGGATTCTGGTCATGCCGGTGGGCCGGCCCCCGCATAAATCACGCCGGACCACCCTGGCGGCCTATCGTTTTGAGATGGCCCGGCTGGGGACGGAGGATCTTGAGGGAGTCCTGGTATCGGACGACGAGATCAGGCGGCCGGGGCTGGACTACACCTACCATACGGTCCTGCGGCTGAAGGAGGAACTGGCGCTGGATCAGCTGGTACTTCTGGCCGGCTCGGATGTGCTGCCCCAGCTTGGCAGCTGGCACCGACCGGAGGATCTGCTGACTGAAGTGACCCTGGCGGTGGCTGTCCGGGGCGGAGAAGACCGGGATGAAGTGGTTGAGCATGCCGCCCGTGCCAAGGCTCGGTACCGGACCGAAATCCTGCTCTTTGACATGCCCGCCATGGATTTGTCGGCCAGCCGGATCCGGGAGACTCTGGAAGCGGATGGGGACATCAGCGGCATGTGTCCTGACCGGGTCATCGACTTCATCAGACAGTACCGGCCCTACCAGGCGGACGGCGGCTTTGACGCCATGGAGGAATCTGACTGGCAGACCCTGTTGGATCTGGAGGAACGGGCCTGGCCCTACCTGACACAGGCGCGGAGGCTACATGCCGCCTCGGTCGCCCAATACGCGGCCCGGCTGGCGCCCCTTTACGGTCAGGACATCGGAAGAGCGGCCCGGGCAGGCCTCCTGCATGATCTGGCTAAGGAGCTCCCCCTGGATCGGCAGGAAGAGTTAGCCGCCCGCTACTTTGAACAGGGAGGCTTCGGCGATCCCTTGGCGCTTCAGTCGGAGGATCTGATCCATGGACCGGCCTCCTCCGTCCTGGCAACTGAACTGACAGGCAGTAAAGATCCCGGTCTCGAGCGGGCTATCGCCTGGCACTCCACGGCTCATCCCGTAATGGAGACGCTGGGCGAGATCCTCTTTCTTGCCGACAAGATTGCCTACGACCGGCCCTTCGGCCGGCTGGAGGAGATCCGGCGCCTGGCCGAGTCCGGCCGTCTGGCCGCCGCCATGAAAAGGTGTCTGGAAGAGGTCTTCGAGGCTTTGGCCCGACAAGGGAAAAAACCGGCTGATTACAGCCTGCAAGCTTATGAGAACTACGCAGGAGAGGAATGAACCCCAAGGAGGTTGGATTGAATTTGAAGAAAAAGCAAACAATCGGAACGGCTGACGCCGAACTGGCCCTGCAAGAGGCCGAACGCCGGAAGCTTGAATTGATCGA
>JAAZFK010000189.1 GCA_012511735.1 Clostridiaceae bacterium
CTTGGTCACGGTCATGATGGCCGCCATATCCGAGATGGCGGATCTGGCTGAATCATCGGTGTAGCTGGTCGGCAGATCATCGCGGTCATCCCTGCGTCTGCCGCCCTTGCGGCGCGGCGCCTGCTGGCGTCTCTGCTGCTGCTCTTGCTGCTGCATGACGATCTCTGAATCGGGATCGGGGTTGATGGGCTCAACCTCGCGGATGCTGACGCTGATCCTGCGGGCCTCATCCGACACCTCGACCACACGCGCGTCGACCTCCATCCCCTCGACCAGCACGTCGCTGGGCTTGTTGAGGTGGTAGTTGGAGATCTGCGAGATATGGCAGAGCGCGTCCACTTCCGGCGCGATATTGATGAAGGCGCCGAAGGGGAACATACGGACCACGACACCGCGGACGATGGCGCCGACCGGGAACCGCGCTTCGATGTCGCGGTAGGGGTCGTCCTCTTCACGGCGGTAGCCGAGCGAGATGCGCTTCTTGGCCCGGTCGTAGTCTTTGACGAAGACCTTGATCTTGTCACCGACCGACAGAACTTCCGATGGGTGGCGGATACGCTGCCAGGACATCTCACTGATATGAACCAGCCCGTCCACTCCCCCGATGTCGACGAAGGCCCCGAAGTTGGTCAGGTTGCGGACCACGCCGGTGTACTCGTTGCCCACCTCGATGGTATCCCAGATCTCGCGCTCGCTGGCCTTGCGCTCATGCTGCAGGAGCATGCGCCTGGATCCTGACACCCGCATACGGCGGCGGTCCGGATCGAACTGGGTAATCAGGATGTCAAACTCCTGATCACGGTAGGGCTCCAGATCATCGACCATGGTCAGCTCCAGCTGGGTGCGGTGGATGTAGATGTCAATGCTGCGGTAGGAGGCGATGACCCCGTCCCTTACCACATTGACGACCTTGACCGGAATGGGCGTTTTCTCTTCAAACGCCTGTTGAATAAATTCCTTGTGTTTTAATGTTTCGACGTAGCCGGTGGAAAGCATAATTTCCTTGCCGGTGTCTGAGTTGCGAATGCTTCGGATGTATACATCCACTTCCTGGTGGTTTTTGACGGCTTCATCCAGATCATAGTCAGGGCTTTTCTCCAGCTCGCGGATGGGGACTTTGCCTTCCGATTTGTCTTTTACGTCAACGTAAACAAAGTCTTCGTCATATCGGACGATTCTTCCGCGGACAATACTTTTTGGTTGAAGCTCCGGTATGCTGTCAACATAATCCTCAAAGTTGACATCGGCATTCTCCTCCGGCTTCGCCATGCCTTCAATTGTTGTCATTCTGTAGATAACCTCCCTGATCATCCCGTCTGGTGTTGAGGCTCCGGTAGTCACACCGATCCTCTTTGAACCGGCCGGGAGAGGTGCCAACAATTCCCCGACCTGGTCCGGCCTTTGGATTAAATAGGCTTCAACGCCTTCTTGCCGGCACAACTCAAGGAGTTTATTGGTGTTTGAACTTGTCTCACTTCCAAGTACAAAAACCATGTCGGAAGAAGCCGCAAGCGCCTTGGCGTCTGACTGCCTGCGGACAGTCGTATTACATATTGTATCAAAAATCGAAAGATTAGCAATTTTCTCTTTCAAAATCTGGGCAATTTGTTTCCACCGTTCATCCGAGAAGGTGGTCTGGGAGACAAGAATCCACTCCCGATCGTCAAAATCCAGCTGGCGGGCCTCTTCCAGGGTTTCAATCAGAACCGGACTTCCCTGCTCCATGTAGCC
>JAAZFK010000190.1 GCA_012511735.1 Clostridiaceae bacterium
AGACCTTGGTCGGCCACGCGCGAAAGGCCTTGATTCAAGGCGGCTATCCCGCCCTGGTCATCGCCGGAGGCGTCTCCGCCAATTTACGCTTAAGAGAAGCCATGACCGCCATGACCGAACAACTGAATGTCAAACTGACCATCCCCCAGCTTGCTTACTGCACCGACAACGCCGCCATGGTGGCCTCAGCAGGTTACTATGCCTGGAAGTCAGGCAGACGGGCAGGTGCAGACCTCAACGCCGAACCCATGGCAGAATTGGAAGAGCTGGATCACTTTGTCAGGGGAGAAAAGTCATGAACGGATCTGCCAAAAAAACAAAGCTCATCGTGGACAACCGGCGCGCCCGCTACGAATACCACATCAGCCGGAAGCTTGAAACCGGTATTGTCCTGACAGGGACGGAAGTCAAGTCCATCCGTCAGGGCCACTTCAGCATCGGGGAAGCCTACGTGGCTGTCAAAGGCGGAGAACTCTACCTGGTCGGCGCCCACATCAGCCCTTATGAACAAGGCAACCGCTTCAACCCCGATCCGGTACGGGACCGCAAACTCCTGGCCCACAAACACGAGATCGTCCAGCTGGAAGCGGCCGTCCAGCAAAAGGGAATGACACTGGTGCCTTTGCGCGCTTATTTCTCCGACGGCCGGGTCAAGCTGGAAATCGGCGTCGCCCGGGGCAAGCGCCTGCACGACAAGCGTGAGAGCGTCCGGGAGCGGGCAGTCGACCGCGACATCCGCCGCAGGTTGAAGGAAGGCCAGCGCGATTAGCGCATTAACGGAGTTCAATCTCCTTGATGAAATGAATGTTGCGGCTGACTTCCTGAAAGCCCATGCTTTTGTGAAAGTCTTCACTTTCCTTGTTGTCCAGTTCACAGTCCGAGGCAAAAAGCCTGCAGTCCCTTGCGTGTGACCACTCTTCACACCTGCATGTCAATCCCCGAGCGATTCCTTGTAAACGGAAGTCGGGATCGACATAAATCGCCTCCAGATACGCGCACCGCTCATGAGTCGAGGCTCCCTCCACATAGTCATGGCGGATGGAGGTGTGAGCCAGGCCGACAGGATAATCGTCCAAGAAAGCCAGCAGGAGCAGGTCATTTACCGACTCGAGGGTGTCCTTGAGCTCTCTTCGGAGTTCCTGCGGGTTATGGTCGGTATAAAGACAAGTCAACAGACCGGTCACAAGGTCGAGGTCCTCCGGTCGGGCTTCGCGAAAAGTTAAATGGATCGCCACCGTTTCATTCTTCTTTGGGTCTGATTGGCAGGAGGTATTTGGCGTAGCGGTTGGGGTCGAAATAGTAGTAGGACAGGCGGCCCGGGGACGGATCCTCTTCAAAATCGACCTCATCGTAGGAGAAGTCCTCCATGGCTGACTGGAGCAGCTGGTAGACCGCGTCGCCCTCTTCCTGATAATCGAAAGGGCCGTGCTCAAAACTGATGTAGTCGCCGTCCGGAAGATCCAGGAGCAGGAAGGGATCGGGGAGACCCTGATGATCCATTGGCAGGCGCACCCCGTAACATTCAGATGACGCGCCGTCCTCACCGTACAGCCTGGCCATGACATGGCCGCTGTACTGGCCCGTGACGCCGTCCTCACCATCCAGCTTGCCCTCAACTTTGTCAAGCAGCCGGCTGATGGTGTCGCAGTCCTGGCCGGGGATCTTGTCCTGTTTGTCCCAAAAATCGAAATAACCTTGACTCTCATCGTTCTTGATGCAGAGGAAACGATGAGCCGGCAGGTTGATCAGAGTGATGGAAAGGTCATTGAAATAGTCGTCCATGTCGCGATCTCTTTTCTGACAAGCGATTGAAAATCATGTGCCTGTCAACCAAAGCATAGTATAATCAAGCTGTGGATTCCAGCGAATATGACGGGTGATCCATCATTTCCGGGATCGAAAGGAATTGAATCTCATGAGGAAAATTGCCTTCTTGCTGGCCGCCCTGCTGATCAGCGGGCTCTTGTTGCCGGGCTGCGCGAAAGCGGATTCAGAAGATCAGGATGGGACCAAAACTGAATCGGGGTCAACACAGCAAACGCCGGATGACACAGCGGGGGATAAGGCAGGGGTTGGTAAGGCGGCGGAAGAGTCCTACACCACCTACCTGGAGGCCAAGGACGATCTTATCATCAGGCTGTCGGAAGCCGTCGAAGATTTGCCGGGGGCTGAAATGGCCTTGACTTCAATGTTTGATGTCATCATGGTTGACCTGGCCATGTGGCCGGTCGCCTTCCTCGGCCATGATGAAGATACGGCTCTGATGGACATGGACGACCAGGGAGTCGAGGTTGTCAGCTACCAGGTCGGGGACAGGGAATCCTCGATCACCTATCAGGATGAGGAGGGCAGGGAGACGGTCTTTACCGGCCGCTACGACGATCAGGCGGATTGGTATGTTTTCACACGACAGGTGGACGGCA
>JAAZFK010000027.1 GCA_012511735.1 Clostridiaceae bacterium
CTCGCCTTTCCAGAATAACTGCCTCATCGACGGGAACCGGGACGCGGATGAAATCGTGATCCAATCCTTCCCTGGCCAGGATATCCAGCGCCGCTTTCTTGGCGTCACCCATGGCCGCGACGACCGTCGACGGTCCTTTACGACAATCCCCGATCACGTACAGGCCATTGAGTGAAGTCTCCATGGCAGCGGACAGGCGGGGGTCGCCGTAAGAATCGGTCTTGATCCCTAATCTTTCGAACAAACTTTTGTCAACGCGGGCACCGGTTGCCCCGATGACCGTATCAAACTCCAGAGTTTCAAATTCATCCCTGCCCGCTGTTGAGCGGCGGCCTGAAGCGTCGAAGTCCGCCAGTTCCTGCCTTTCACAAATCAGTTTGCCATTGTCCAGGCGGACAGGCGCCAGCAGCTCAAGCCATCGCACGCCCTCTTCCATGGCTTCGTCAAATTCGTCCTGGCTGGCGGGCGCGTACATGTCAGTCCGGCGGTACACAAGGGTGACCTCCGGATCACCCGGCATCCGTTTAGCCAGGCGGGCCGCGTCCATGGCGACGTCACCCGCGCCAATCACAGCGATTCGTTTCCCCAGATCGCGTGGTCCTTCTTCTTTGACGCCGATCAGAAAATCCAGGGCATCCAGCACGGCTTCCCCGCCTTGCTCGACGGGCGGCCGGCTTTTCTCCCAGGCGCCTGTCGCGACCACAATGTAGTCGTAGGTCTTCCTCAATTCCTCCAAACTGAAGTCGGGATCAGCCCCGAAATGGAAGTGAACGCCCGTGGCCTCCACCAATTTGAAATCGCGATCAATTTCTTCCTCGGTGATACGGAAGGAAGGGATGGCGTAACGGACAATCCCATGGGAACGGTCTCGTTTTTCATAGACGTGAGTCTCGAGCCCGTTGCGCCTCAGGTAATAAGCGGCGGCCATGCCGCCGGGGCCGGCTCCGATCACGCAAACTTTTTTGTCGCTTCGAAGTGGACTGACCTTAACCTGGCTGATGAAGGCGTCCTGCTCCTCGTCGGCGGCCTTTTTCTTGATGTCGCGCATGTGAAGCGAGCTCTCGTAGTCAAGCCGGGTGCAGTAGTCCCTGCAGGGCTGGGCGCATAGCACACCCGTGATGGTGGGGCAGGCGTTGTCGATGGCGATGACCCGCATGGCTGCGCCATAGTCCCCCCGGGCGACCAGAGTATTGTATTCGGGAATCTGTTGCTCGATCGGACAGCCCCCCTCCTTGCAAGGGGCCTTGTAACAATCGAAGAGCGGCAAGGGGGACGAGGTTTTTCTGGAAGCTACCTTCTCGCGCCAGCGCTTGTGGAGCCGGGGATCATCCGTCATCTTATCCGCAAGCTTCTCCAGCTTGATCAAGTCAATCCCCCGGCGCCGGTTCAGCAGAGATTCGGTTTCACGCGCCATCTGGGTCAGCCGCATATAGCCCCCGGGCTTTAAGAGCGTGGTTGCCACGGTCACCGGGCCGATTCCAACGTCCAACAGCGCTTCCAGGTTGAAGGTGTCCGCGCCGCCCGCGAATGAGACCGGCAGCTTGCCGTCAAAGGCACGCGAAAGCATGAGGGCCAGCTTGATGGTCAGAGGCATCAGGGCCCGGCCGGACATATACATCTCCTCCGAAGGGACTTCTCCCCTCCTCACGTCGACAGGGCAGGTATTCGAGAGCTTGACGCCGAATGTCAGCCCTTCTTTTTCCGCCAGCTCCCGCATACGGGTAAAAATACCGACCGCCTCCGGGTATTGGAGGTCGGCTAGGAAGTGCTTGTCAGGAAATACGATGTAGTCATAGCCCAGCTTGTCCAGGGTTTGTCGTACGTAGTCATAACCCAGCATGGTCGGGTTGCACTTGACAAAGGTATGGATCCGTTTTTCTGTCAGAAGATAATGGGCGATGCGTTCGATCTCGTCGGGCGGACAGCCGTGGAGGGTTGACAGGGTCACCTGCCGGCAGATACGAGGTGAAATGGCGTCGATGGCCTCTTCGTCCACCCGTTTAAACAAATGCTGATGTTCTTTCAGGAATTGAATGGCTCCCCGGAAAGCAGGCGTCTGGGAGGCATCTTTCAGTCCCTCAATAAAACGATCAATTTTGGGAAGCTTAATACCGTCCAGATCGTAGCCCACGCTCATATTGAAAGCAAAATCGTCTCCGTCTGAAAGACCGAACTCAACAGCCAGCACCTTAATGGCAACCCAGGCCTTGACGTACTCGTCAAAGGCTTGCTGGACGGTCAGCTCCGTTGACCATTCGCAGTTGTAACACTCATCTTCCGCGTTGATGCAGGGCTTGGCCACGGCATGGCGGATCTCCTCGCCATCCATCTTTTGCACTGTCTTGAGCTCAACGAATCGGGCTCCGGCCAAATAGGAAACCAGAATATTCTGTGCCAGCTGCGAGTGAGGACCCGCGGCTGGCCCTATCGCGGAGGCGATCCTGTCGCCGAAGGGAGTCTCAAATCTCGTAGCGGACCGATTGACGTAGAACTTGCTCTTGTCAAGTCCGAAAACACGCCCCTGTTTTCTGTATTCGTCCAGACTCCACCCGATCAGGTTGGCAAAACTGACAGGCCTCATAATATCGCTCATGACCGGCACCACCTCTCACTTATCGGCATGATTTCACTGTGTAAGTTGTCGCGTCACCGAGGCGCTTACGCCTGGTAATCAGTTTATCACGTTTAGCTCTTTTCGAAGATCCTGCCGCCTGTTAATCAGTGAAGATGCACAAATAAAGCCGGGGCCCCTGGAGGCCCCGGCTTCGAAATTTTTTGTGTCTTCCGAACTAGGCTTGCTTGGTAATGTCGACATAGAGCGCGGGCATGACGCTGTAAATGGCGGCGCAGCGAACCAGGTCTTCTTTCCATGTAATCTCGTTGGGCGCGTGAGCCTGGGCTTCCTTGCCCGGGCCAAGGCCGATGCAGGGGATGCCGTGGCGACCCATGATGGCCACACCGTTGGTTGAGAAGGTCCACTTATCCACCTTGGGCGCGTGGTAAAGATTGGTATAGGCGTCCACCAGGGCGCGCGTCTGGGGGGCGTCCTCAGGAATGACCCAGGTGGGGAAGTAGCACTCCTGTTCATAAACAAAGCCTGTCCAGGAAGGACGGTCGTACTTGTACATGGTGACAACGGCTCCGTGCTTCTTGACCGAGGGCAGCGCTTCAATTTCTTCGATGGCCGACTCCCAGGTCTCGCCCCAGGTCAGGCGGCGGTCAAGCGAGATGGCGCAGCTGTCCGCAACCGCGCAACGCGACGGTGAGGTATAGAAAATCTGCGAGGTGGTGACAGTACCCTTGCCCAGGAAGGGATCATCCTTCAGGTGGTTGTTGAGCTCCTCGACCTCTTTGAGGATATCCGCCATTTTGTAGATGGCGTTCTCACCGCGCTCGGGGGCAGAACCATGACAGGAAATCCCCTTGACCTCAACCCTGATCTCCATCCGGCCGCGGTGACCGCGGTAGACATGCATGTCGGTCGGTTCAGTTGACACCACGAATTCCGGCCTGATCTTCTCATTCTCGATCAAGTGAAGCCAGCACATGCCGTCACAGTCTTCTTCCTGGACCGTTCCCGCGACCAGCAAGCTGACATCGTCGTCGATCAGACCGAGATCCTTGGCAATCTTGGCGCCGTAAACCGACGATACCACGCCACCCAGCTGATCCGACGCACCGCGTCCGCCCACTTCAGTTTCATTCTCGTAGCCCTCGTAAGGGTCAAACTTCCAGTTGGTAATCTCGCCGATCCCCACTGTATCAATATGGCCGTCAAAGCTGATGATCCGGTCGCCCGTGCCCATCCAGCCCAGGACATTGCCCAGCTGATCGAACTCGGCCTTGTCGTAGCCCAGCTTTTCCATTTCTTCCTTGATCCTGCGGGCAACGCCTTCTTCTTCGCAGCTCTCTCCCGGGATCTTAATCAGGTCACGGAGGAATTTCACCATATCTTCCCTGTAGCTTTCGGCTACTTCACGTACGCGATCGTAATCAATTGCGGTTTTTGCCATGTTTGGTACTCTCCTTATTTCATTGATTTTGGTTTACAGATGACTGCCCCGGCTTTCGATGCCGGGGCAGTCATGATAATCCTTTGTTATTCAGGCATTGTCTGCCCAACGGGGGCTGGCGCTATCCCGGAGTTCCCCGAGTTTAGCGCCGGGGTTCTTGATCTTCTGGAGGAAGATCATGGCCGCGATAATGTAAGGCTTATAGCTGGCCTCCTTGTAAAGCGGAACCCGGTAACGGTCGAAGACTGATGCGTCCACTTCGCCTGTTTCACAGGAGACGCCGGTGATGTCGGCAGGCAGGCAATGCATGTAGAGCGCCTTGCCACCCTTGGTCAGCTTCATCATCTCCTCCGTGCAGGCCCAATCTTTATGCAGGGCGTTTTGCGCCAAGAGCTCCTGCTCCAGGGCATCAATTCCCGCCTGATCTCCCTTGGCGTAAAGGTCAGTGCGGATTTCCATGGCCTTGAAAGGCGCCCAGCTCTTGGGATAAACAATGTCGGCATCCCTGAAGGCTTCTTCCATGGAGGCGGCGCGGGTGAACTTGCCCCCGTACATCTCCTCGTTGTGCCGGGCAACGCCTTCGATCTCATCCATGATGTCGTAACCTTCAGGATGCGCCAGCACGACCTCCATGCCGAAGCGGGTCATCAGCCCGACAATTCCCTGAGGTACCGACAGCGGCTTGCCGTAAGAAGGTGAATAAGCCCAGGTCATGGCCAACTTCTTGCCTTTCAGATTCTCGACGCCGCCAAACTCATGAATGACATGCAGGGCATCCGCCATGGACTGGGTGGGGTGATCGATGTCACATTGCAGGTTGACCAGGGTCGGCCGTTGTTCGAGCACGCCGTCCTCGTAGCCTTCCTTGACATAATCCGACACGCTCTTCATGTAAGTGTGGCCCTTGCCAATGTACATGTCATCCCGGATTCCGATGACGTCCGCCATAAAGGAGATCATGTTGGCGGTCTCCTTCACGGTCTCCCCATGAGCGATTTGCGATTTGCCCTCATC
>JAAZFK010000191.1 GCA_012511735.1 Clostridiaceae bacterium
CGTAGGGAGGCGCGTAAGCCAGTTCCAGCTCTGCCAGATCTCTGACCGTCCCCTTGAAATGCATGGCTGTCGAGATCACGTCAATCCGCTTGTCAACTCCCTGGTAGCCTACAATCTGCGCGCCCAGGACCCGGCCGTCCTTGCTGAACAAAAGCTTGACCACCATGGGAAGGGCACCGGGATAGTAGCCCACGTGGTGCATGGGATGGATCAACGAGTAGAAATAATCCTGACCGTAAACCAGACCCGCCGCCTGGAGCTGTTTTTCATTCATGCCCGTCGAGGCCGCGGTCAGGTCAAATATTTTGGCGACACTGGTTCCGATCGAACCTTTATAAGCTTCGACCGTCTCTCCCGCCAGCAGGTTGGCGCCAACAGCGCGGCCCTGCCTGTTGGCCGGCCCCGCCAGAGGGATGGCCGTACGGCCTCCAAAGAGAGGTTCGTCCACTTCAACAACATCACCGACCGCGTAGATATCGGGATCGGACGTCCGCATGCCCTGGTCGACCGAGATATGTCCCCGGGGTCCAGTCTCCAGACCGGCTGAAACCGCCAATTCACTGTTGGGCCTGACGCCGGTGCACAAAAGTGTGATCTCGGAGGTCAGAACCGTTCCGTCACTTAGATGAACCTGCCGGCCCTTCTCGGTGATCCGTTCCAGCCCCTTGCTCAAAACCAGCTTGACCCCCTTCTTTCTCATATGTTCTTCCAGAAGCACCGCCATATCGCGGTCAAAGGGAGGCATAATCTGATCGGTCAGTTCAACAAGTGTGCAGTCGATGCCCCGCTCAACCAGGTTCTCGGCAAGTTCGACACCGATGAAGCCGCCGCCGACCACCACCGCCTTGCGGGGTGATTCAGTCTCGATGAAAGACCAGATTTTGTCGGTGTCGGCAATGGTCCACAGAGTGAACAGATTGGGAGCTTCGATGCCCTCGACGGGAGGAAGGAAAGGAGTGGAGCCTGTTGACAGGATCAGTTTGTCGTAGGATTCCTCATAGACATCCCCGCTGGCAAGGTTCTTGACCTGGACGGTCTTTTTGTCGCGATCGATCCCGATAACCTCGGACTGAGTCCTGATATCAAGATTGTACTTGGCCTGGATGGTCTCAAGGGTTGAAATGAATAGCGCGTCGCGCCTGTCGATGACATGACCGATGTAGTAGGGCAGGCCACAGTTGGCAAAAGAGACATAGTCGCCGCGTTCCAGCATCAGGATTTCGGCATCTTCCGAAAGGCGCCTCAGGCGGGCGGCCGCTGTCGCGCCGCCGGCCACACCGCCGACAATTATGATTTTCATCTGATCAGACTCCGTTTCTTTCAGTTCGGGGGATGATTACGGAAAAAATCATAGCACAGCCGTCTTTGACGGTCATGGCATATCTGTATCTTATGTGCGCTTGGCTTGATTAATCTGGACAATAAAAAAATCCGGCGAGGACCTACCTTCCCTGGCCGTCTCCAGCCAGGTATTCTCGGCACAAGAGAGCTTAACGACTGTGTTCGGGATGGGAACAGGTGTGGCCTCTCCGTTAGTCTCACCGGAAATGGTTGAAAAGCGCGTTTGGCGCCTTCAAGACTGCATAGAAGGATCAGGATAGAAAGGGACATGAGGGAGGAGTAAAGACTCTTAAATCATACCTGGATTTTAGGTGTCAATGGTGATCGACTTGTAAAACCATGTCTTGTGTGGTCAAGTCTTCGGTCGATTAGTACCGGTCCGCTGC
>JAAZFK010000192.1 GCA_012511735.1 Clostridiaceae bacterium
GCCGCCTTTTCGACCGGATTTCTGCCAAAAATGGCGGAACCCGCGACGATCATGTCGGCGCCCGCGCGTACGATCTCGGCGGCGTTGTCCGACGAGATGCCCCCGTCCACCTGGATGCGGATGGGGTAGCCGGAGTCGTCAATCATCTTCCGGAGTTCCCGGATCTTGTCCATGACCTGGGGAATAAAGACCTGGCCGCCAAAGCCGGGATTGACCGACATCAAAAGCACCATGTCCAGATCCGGCAGAAGCCAGCGGATGGACTCCAGCGGCGTGCCGGGATTGAGCGATATACCCGCGAAGCAACCCAGCTCCCGAATCCGGGACAGGGTGCGCTGGGCATGCCTCAAGACCTCGACGTGAACCACCAGAGTGGTCGCGCCCGCCTTGGCGTAGGCCTCCAGCAGGTCATCCGGATTGGTGACCATGAGGTGGACATCCAGCGGTTTATCTGTATGCTTAGCCAGCGCCTCGATGACCGGAGGACCAAAAGACAGGTTGGGCACATAGTGGCCGTCCATGACATCGCAGTGGACCATGTCAAAATGGTCGCCCAGGAGCTTGACCGAACCGGCCAGGTCGGCCAGATCGGAAGCTAAGATCGAGGGGCAGAGCAGGGGAACAGAGCGATCCAGGAAGACCGCCCGTTTGGGATCTTGGGATTTGTTGTGTATAACGGTCATTGAAAACTCTGGTTTCTAGGGTTCTTCAGGTTCCGTGGGGTCCGGTTCTGTCGTGGACGGTACCGTAGTCGTCGCCTCAGTCGTCGACGGTGTTGTCGTGGTCGTGGTGGTTGTCGTCGGGTTCCGGTATTCCTCCAGGTCGGCGGCCGAGCCATAGGTCAGGGTGACGCCTTCACTGGGTTTAAAGCGGGTACCGGGTTCCGGTTTTTGCTCAATGATGTAGATCTTGGTCCGGTCCTCGGCCTTGTTGGGGTCAAGAGTAGTGGCGGGATTCCAGCGCACCATCTTGTAACTGCCCACCCCGAGCGGTTCCATCTCTTCCATGGCCTTAGCGAAGGTCAAGCCTCTGACCTCCAGCATGACCGCTTCTTCAGGAACGGTGGTGGGGTTCAGGTAATCGTAAAGATTCTTGGCTGTGCCCACCGTGATCACTACCAGGGTGTTGGGCGGGTATTTGCCGCCGGCTTCAGGGGACTGTTTGATCACGTACTTGTCGTTATCCGGGATGGTCTCACCGGAGATGGAGCTTTCACCACCCAGGAGCAGTGAATTCTCTTCCAGAAGACTCAGGGCCTGGTCATAGGGCAGCCCCTGCAGTCCGGGCATGACCACGTACTCGGGGCCGGTGCTGTAGAAGAGTTCAACCGTCGAGCCCTTAGGGGCCAGCTCACCGGAGGCGGGTTCAGTCCGGATGACCGTATCCTTGCCCACCGTGGCGGAGACTTCCGGGGTGAATTTAACCAGGAAGCCCTCCGTTCGAAGCTCGATATCCGCGATCTGGAAGGATTTGCCGGTCACATCAGGGACCACGGCAGAATCCTGTCCCAGGGAGATATAAAGAGTCAGGGTGACGCCTTGAGGCTCAATCCTCAGCTCGCCATCCGATTCAGGTTCCTGACGCAGGACAATGTCGGGCAGGAC
>JAAZFK010000193.1 GCA_012511735.1 Clostridiaceae bacterium
CACCGCCTCCTCCATCCTTTCGGGTTCAATTTCCTGTAAAAAACCGACGCTACCAAGGTTGACGCCGGTTTTTGCAAGGTCTCTCGCGCTGGGATGGTGGGCGGCCGACAGAAAAGTACCGTCGCCGCCAAGACAGATCATGAGGTCACAGGATGCGTAAGAGTCGCGGGCCAGATGCTCATCTTCCAGTTCGGGAACCAGACCGTCTTCAATGACAGCCGTCGCGCCCCCTGCTCCAATGATGGAAATAAGGCGGCGGGTCACCCCGAAACCCGGATCTCTGTCGCCATTGGGATAAAGCGCAATCCTCACGTTTTTTACCTTTCATCCAGGATCCGTCGCATCTGTTCTTTGAGGCCGATGGCGTCAAGCGACATCTCTTCCTTCAATTCAGACCGGGAAGCCTGGCCTGCTAAAGGATTGTTTACTCCTGCATAATTTATCATTAAGCCTGGCACTTTACAACCGATCGAGACGGCGATATTTGCGCCAAAACCGCCACTTACAACGCCATCTTCGATCAGAAGCAAGTTTTTGCTTTTGTGTATAGATTCTAGCATAGTTTCATAATCAAACGGAGCTGCCGAGATACAGGAATAGAGGTCGATCGTATGCTCCGGCCTTTCCTCCCTGAGCAGGGCAACCGCTTCCTCCGCCTCCCGGATGGTCGGTCCGAGCGCCACCACGGTCAGGTCCTCTCCCCGGGTCACTTGCCGCAAGGTCTTCAAATCGGAGAGCGAAAGAGCATCGGCTTCGGGGAAGGTCCGGTAGTCTCTTTCGTCCGCCAGGTCATTTGGGTAGCGGATCAGAACCGGGCCATCCAGGCGGCGGGCGCAAAGAAGGGCCGCCCGCAAATCAGGGGCGCCGGCGGGAGCCAGCACGGTCAGGTGTGGCAGGGACAAGGCGATCGACAAATCGTAGATCCCCTGGTGGGTCTCCCCGTCTCCTCCGACCAGGCCGGCCCTGTCAACCAGGATCACGACCGGCAACTTCTGCAGGCAGATGTCATGGATCAATTGATCGATCGCCCGCTGGAGGAAGGTACTGTAGAAGGTGACATAAGGGCGAAGTCCCCCGGCTGCCATGCCCGCTGCCATGGTCAGGGCATGCTGTTCAGCGATTCCGACATCGAAGAAACGGTCAGGATAGGCGAGGCTGAAGGGAATGAGTCCGGAGCCCTGCGCCATGGCGGCCGTCACCGCCACAATGGATGAATCTTCCGCGGCCATGCCGGTCAGACTTTCACCCAGCACCTGCGAAAAAGTCCTGCCATCACCGGCCTTGGCGGATTGGTGTCCCTCGGCTGTATCAAAAGGCGATACCCCGTGGAAACTTTCCGGCTGGTCCTCGGCCGGGCAATAACCCCTGCCCTTGACCGTCACCACATGGAGCAGGACCGGGCCCCGGATCAATCTCAAGGCTCTGAGATGGCGCTCCAGGTCTTCGATATTATGGCCGTCCACCGGTCCATAATATCGAAAACCGATTTGCTCGAAAAGGATGCCGGATTCCCTCCGCCACGACCGCCAGCGCCGCTTGCTGCGGGCGATCATCCCGATCAAGGGCTTGCCGATCAGGGGGATTCTGGACAGACGGGCCTCCCAGATGGTCTTGAACCGGATGTAGCACAGGCTGGTGCGAAGCGATTCCAGGTGGCGGGCGATGCCGCCCACGGCCTCATCGATGCACATCTGATTGTCATTCAGGATGACAAGGAGGTTTTCGTCGCTTTGTCCCGCGTCCGACAGCGCCTCAAAGGCCATGCCGCCCCCCAGGGAACCGTCGCCGATCAGGGCCATGGTTTTGCTCAGATTGCCCTTGGTCCGCTTGGCCCGCGCCAGACCCAGCGCAGCAGAAATAGAGGTGCTGCTGTGACCGGTGTTAAAGGAATCGTAGACGCTTTCCTGTCGTTTGGGAAAGCCCGAAAGCCCGCCTTTCAGACGGATGCTGGAAAAGCTCTCCCTGCGGTCGGTCAGAATCTTCCAGGCATAGGACTGGTGACCCACATCGAAGATGATGGAGTCCTGCGGATAACGTCCGGTCGACAGGAGGGCGATGGTCAG
>JAAZFK010000194.1 GCA_012511735.1 Clostridiaceae bacterium
GAGCAATTTAACAAAAGGGGATCATGACGGCCCGTTTCGCCAATCAACAAGGAAGTGACGCCAGGGTCTGGTCAGAGGCCGCCCGTCTCTTGGTGCGCTCGGAACCCGGTCAGGCCTTGACCCGGGTCCTGGCCGAGCGTGGCAAGGCCAATCAGGCGTGTCTTCCGGATCCTGCCACGTCTTTTTTGATCGCGTCGCTGACGGGACATTCTGGCCGGCCGGATCTGGTGCTGGTCCCCGATGAAGCCAGGGCGAGGACCATGCGCGAGGAGCTGGTTGCCTTCCTGGAACCGGGGGAAGTCCTGACTTTCCATGGCCGCGAATTATCCCTCTATGATGCCAGGGCAGTAAGCCGACAGCTCGAGCTGGAACGGACCTCGATCCTGACCCGGCTGGGGTCGGGTCGGTTCCGCGTGCTGATCGTCCCGGCTGACGCAGCCTTGCAGCGCCTGCGCTCTCCCCGAACTTTCTTTTCCTTCGCCGTCCCGCTCGAAACCGGCATGACAATCGAGCCGGAAACCCTGGAAGCTCGCCTGGTACAGGCGGGGTACGAACGCGTTCCTCAGGTGGAAGGTCCGGGACAATACGCCAGACGGGGTGATATCGTGGATATCTGGGCACCGTCCCCGCCTGATCTTGCTCCGGAAGCAGTCCGTGTGTCCTTTTTTGATATTGAGATCGATCAGCTCAGGTCGCTGGATCCGGACTCTCAACGTTCAATCGAGGTGATCGAAACTTTCACAGTACCGCCGGCCAGGGAATTCCCCCTGACAGCAGCTGAGAGGGAGGAGACGGCGCGTCAAGTCCGGATCATCGTTGAAAAGGAATCGGTCTCAGCTGCCAGAGCAGGTCTTCGGCCCCAGGCGGTCGAGCGTCTGAAAGAATCGGGCAACCGTGACCTGGAGCGCCTGGAAGAGGGTCTTTTCTTCCCCTCGCTCGACCGATGGATTCCTCTGATCGAAAGTGAAAACTCGACCGTTCTTGACTACGCGGACGCGGATAAGTCCCTCTTGTTCCTGGATGAACCCTTGAGTTTTTCGAGAAGAATGGACGCGGCACACGCAGGTTTTGCCTTGCGCGTCGCAGGTTATATCGAGCGGGGCGAAACCTTCAGCCTGGTGGAAGACTGTCAGATCAGCCCGCCCGACCTCTTTCGAGTCGTCGATTCCCGGCAGGGTGTGCTGGCCCTGGTGGATCTGCCCCAATCAGGCAATGGCCTGCCCGGAGCGACAGAGATCACCTGGCGGGCCAGACCCTCGGACCGTTTCCAAAACAGACCGGAAAGACTGGTTGACCAGCTGAAAGGCCTGGAAAAGAAAAAAGGGGCCACCTTGCTTTACGCGGGCTCCGATGACCGTGCCGTCCGGCTTTCTCTCTTCCTGGCCGAAGAGGATCTTTTGTCGGCCGCCGTAATCCCCGCAAGCCTGCCCAGAGGTTTTGTCTTCCCGGATCAATCCATCCTGGTCGCGGGGACCGGAGATTTGTTCGGTGTCAGCCGCAAGAAGCGCCGGACAAAGAAGCGGCCGGGACGGGAACTCTTCTTCAAGGACCTGACGCCCGGTGCCCTGGTCGTTCATGAAGACTACGGGGTGGGCGAATACCAGGGGATCGAAACCATCGCGACCAGCGATGGTGAGCGTGATTACTTAACCGTCACCTATCGGGACGGGCTGCTCCACCTGCCGGTTGACCGCGTTGAACTCCTGACTCCTTATGTTCAAGCCGGGGAGGTCAAGCCTAAGCTGTCCAAACTGGGGGGTACGGAATGGCAAAGACAGAAAGAGCGGGCCCGCACTTCGATCAAGCGGCTGGTGACCGATATTACCGCCCTCTACGCCGAAAGACAGCAGATCAAGGGGCATGTGTATGCGCCGGACACCCCCTGGCAGCAAGAGTTTGAATCTACCTTCCCCTTTGAGGAGACCGAGGATCAGCTGCGGGTCATCGCGGAAATTAAAGAAGACATGGAAAGTGACAAGGTCATGGACCGGCTGGTCTGCGGTGACGTGGGCTTCGGCAAGACAGAAGTCTGTTTCCGTGCCTTGTTCAAATGTGTCATGGAAGGGAAACAGGGCGCGCTTCTGGCGCCTACAACCGTCCTGGTCAGCCAGCACTACAACAACCTGGTTGAGCGATTGGAGGGCTTCCCTGTTAAGGTCCGTCAACTTTCCCGCTTTGCCTCTGCCCGCGAACAAAAGGAGACAATCGACAGGCTCGCCAGGGGGGACGTTGACATTGTCATCGGCACGCACAGGCTCCTGTCCAAAGACATCGCCTTCCGGGACCTGGGCCTCCTGGTGATCGATGAAGAGCAGCGGTTCGGTGTGGACCACAAGGAAATGATCAAGGCGCTGTCGCCCGCGGTGGAGGTTCTCTCCCTGTCCGCAACCCCTATTCCGAGAACCCTGCACCTGTCGCTTTCGGGAATCAGGGATATTTCGCTGCTGGAGGAAGGCCCCGAGGACCGGCTACCCGTTCATACCAGTGTCATCGAATATTCAGAGGATCTGATCATTGACGCCATCCTGCGTGAACAAGCCCGTCACGGCCAGGTTTTCTATCTCTTCAACAATACGCACCGGATCAACGGCCGGACCGCGGAACTGGAAGCCAGGCTGCCCGGCGTCCGTTTCGGCATCGCCCACGGCAGGATGCCGGAGGGCCAGCTGGAAAAGGTGATCAGCTCCTTCATCAGAGGTGAGTTCGATGTGTTGGTCTGCACCACCATCATCGAGTCCGGTATCGACATGCCGCACGTGAATACCTTGATCGTTGAAGACGCTGACCGCTTCGGCCTGTCACAGCTTTACCAGCTAAGGGGAAGGGTAGGCAGATCTGAACGTCAGGCTTACGCGCTGATCACCTACCGGCCGGACCGGATCATCGGGGAAGCCGCACAGAAACGGTTGGCCGCCATACGGGATTTCACCGAACTGGGATCCGGTTTTCAGATCGCCCTTCGGGACCTGGAGGTGCGCGGGGCAGGGAGCCTGCTCGGCGCTGAACAGAGCGGCCATCTGGAAGCGATCGGATATGACCTCTACACCAAGATGCTTGAGGAAGCCGTGATCGAGCAAAGGGACGGCCCGCTTCCCGAAAAGAAACCCGCGACGGTCGTGGATCTGCCAACCGACGCCATCCTGCCCGACAACTATGTCCACGAAAGCGGTGAGCGGCTGGATCTCTATCGCCGGATCGCTTCCATCCGTAACATCGACGACTACCGGGATGTCCTCGATGAGCTGTTTGACCGCTATGGCCAGCCACCAAGCGAGGCGGTCTCACTTCTCGACATCGCCTATATCAGGGCTTACGGTGAGCGGGTGGGCTTCTCCCGGGTGCGGGCCAGGGGAACGGATATCGAGTTGCTCCTGTCCGAAGACGCTTCGGCCTCCATGGACCTGATCGCGGATCTCCTCGCCTCGGATGACCAAGGGTATCCGCTGATCTTCAAGGCCGGCTACAGACCGCTTATCCTAGTGTCAGGCGCTTTTCGCAAACCCCGTCAGGCCACAGCCATTCTCCGCGAGCTTTTTTCCGGATCCGAGCCACTTTCTTGAAGTTTCAACCGGTCTGTAATAAAATGACGAAGCATGTCCCAGTGGCCCAATGGATAAGGCAGTAGCCTCCGGAGCTACGGATGCGGGTTCAATTCCTGCCTGGGACGCCAAATCAGACCCCGGTCCAGCTGCCCGGGGTTTTGCTTTTCTGCGGGCCTTTTGACACAGCCGAATTCATGAAGAGCCGATAGAATGGTCGCAAGAGCAGGGTGCTCTTTTATCAATTTGGAGAAAAGGAGACCGGAGCTATGAAACTTCTCATTGTTACGGGCAGCATCAGCAAGCAATCAAATAACAAACGGATTGCCCGCTGGTTTGACAGGAATTATGGGGAGGCGGTCGAGTTCACACATTTCCCCTTGGAAACCATCCCCATGTATAACATGGACATCGAACACGATCCTCCCGCCGAGATCGTCGAAATGCGCCGTCTCTTCCTGGAAACAGACGGGATCATCCTGATCACACCCGAATACAACCACTCCGTCCCCGGAGTTCTGAAGAACCTGATTGATTGGGCCTCGCGCAGCAAGCGGCCCATCAAGGACAAACTTGTCTTCATGCTGGGTGGGAGCACCGGCCGCTTCGGCACCATCCGCGCGCAGATGCACCTGACTCAGATCCTGGCTTCCCCGGGTGTCGAGGCCATCCTCTTTCCCAGGCAGCTTCAGATTGGCCGGGTCCATGAGAAGTTCTCACCGGATGGGGAGTGTCTTGACGCGACGACAGAGAAATACTTGAAACGGGCAATGGACGAGTTTATGGTTGCCCTGTCGTAACGCTTTTCCTGGCTGCCGTGATAAGATAAGAGGCGATATTTCGCTTGTATTACGGAGGCAAAAGGATTGGACCATAAATTACAATTGTACGGGTTTAACAACCTGACCAAATCTTTGAGTTTCAACATTTACGATGTGTCCTACGCGCGGACCGACCGCGAGAAGGCAGAGTACATCGAATACATTGATGAACAATATAACTCGGAGCGGCTGACGGGCATTCTCCGCAATCTGACAGACATTATCGGGGCGCACATCCTCAATTTGTCCAAGCAGGATTATGAACCCCAGGGCGCTTCGGTCAATATTCTGATCGCGGACGGACCGCTTCAGGAAACAGAAATTGATCCGACCAATAACAGGGGTATCCTGGAAGTGCCCCCCTCACATATCAATGCCCATCTTGATACCAGCCATGTATCGGTTCACACCTTCCCTGAATCGCACCCCAGCCGGCCGGTCTCCACTTTCCGCGTCGACATCGATGTGTCAACCTGCGGCCGTGTCACCCCCCTGGCAGCCCTTGATTATTTAATCGGCAGTTTTGATTCCGATATCATTACGGTCGATTACCGGGTCAGGGGCTTCACCCGGGACACGGCGGGCAGGAAATACTTCCTGGATTACCCCGTCCGGTCCATCCAGGATTTTATCGATCCCGAGACACTCAACCGATACAACGCAATGGATGTCAATGTCTATCATTCCAACTTGTTTCATACGCGGATGATGGTTCGGGACATCGATCTGGACAATTATATTTTCAGCTTCGATCTGGATCAATTGACTGAAGGTGAGCGCGACGAGATCAGGTTTTCACTCGAGCGCGAGATGCTGGAGATTTACAACGGGAGTAACATCTTTGAATAAGTCGCCGCGTGACAGTTACCAGCTCGACCAGGGCCGGGCGCCGCTCTACGAGGCGCTCCGGGAATTCCGCAAGCGCCGGATGGTGTCCTTCGATGTGCCCGGTCACAAGCAGGGACGGGGCAATGAGGAACTGACTTCATTTCTTGGCAAGCAATGTCTGTCGGTGGATGTCAACGCCATGAAAATGCTGGATTCGCTGATCCATCCGACGGGTGTCATTGACCAGGCCCAGAAATTGGCGGCCGACGCTTTCGGTGCAGATTCCTGTTTTTTCATGGTCAATGGAACGACCTCGGCCGTTCAGGCCATGATTCTTTCCACCTGTTCGCCGGGTGACAAGATCATCATGCCCAGGAATGTACATCGGAGCGCCATCAACGCCTTGATTCTTTCGCAGGCCATCCCGGTCTATGTCAATCCCTCAGTCAACCAGAAACTGGGCATCCCTCTGGGCATGGCGGTGAAAGACGTTGCTGACGCTGTGGCGGCGCACCCTGATGCCAAGGCCATCCTGGTCAACAATCCGACTTATTATGGCGTCTGCGCCGACCTTGCGGCCGTGGTCGAGCTGGGTCGCCGGGCCGGGATGCGTGTCCTGGTTGACGAGGCTCACGGGACCCATTTTTACTTCTCAGGCCAGCTGCCTTTATCTGCCATGGAGGCCGGCGCTGACATGAGCGCGGTATCCATGCACAAGACAGGTGGATCCCTGACCCAGAGCTCGCTTCTCCTTTTGGGGCCCCGCATGAGGGAAGAACATGGCTATGTAAGCCAGATCATTAACTTGACACAGACGACCAGCGCCTCCTATTTGTTGCTGGCATCCCTTGACATCACCCGGCGCAACCTTGCCCTCAGGGGACAGGAGACCTATCAACGGGTGATCGAATTTGCCAACTACGCCAGGGAGGAAATCAATGCCATCGGAGGCTACGATGCTTTCGGTACGGAAAAATGTGACGGAAAGGCCTTCTTTGCCTTTGATCTTTGTAAACTCCCCGTTCATACGAGAGCCATGGGTTTATCAGGGGTGGAGGTGTACGATCTCTTGAGGGACGATTATGACATTCAGATCGAATTCGGTGATCTCCACAATTTTCTGGCCATCCTTTCAGTCGGGGACAGACAGGTCGGGATCGAGCGCCTGATCGCGGCTCTGACGGATATAGGCCTCCGTCACGGCTGTGAGCCGGCGACAGACCTGGTGAATGAGTACATACCGCCCTGCGTCGCCATGACGCCGGCTGAAGCTTTCTACGCGCCATCCGAACGTTTGCCCATCGATAGCTGCGAGGGGAGGATTTCGGCGGAATCTGTTATGTGTTATCCGCCGGGCATCCCTATCCTGGCTCCGGGCGAATGTGTCACCCGGCAGGCGCTCGAATACATCCGTTATGCCAAGGAGAAAGGAAGCAGGATGACAGGGACAGAGGATCCCGCGGTCGAATACCTGCATGTGGTTCTGAATAAGGAGGCAGGGTGATGGAATTGTGGTTCAGCGAATACCATTCAGACGACATGAAGTTCAGTTTTCGTGTCAGAAAGCAATTGTTCTCGAAGCATTCCGGCTTCCAGCATATCCAGGTTCTTGAC
>JAAZFK010000195.1 GCA_012511735.1 Clostridiaceae bacterium
CCTCAATCTGTTCCAGCAGTTTATCCACGCTCTTCTGGCGGCCGGCTGATCCGTTCTCGATCAGTTGATCACGCTGCTCATGAAGGGTATAAAGATCCGCGATGGACTCGACGAAGCCGTGCTCAATCAGGGCAGAGGCCGTCTTTTCCCCAATTCCCGCGATGTCCATGGCCTCCTTGGAGGCGAAATAGGACAGGTGACGGACCAGCTGGGCGGGACAATCGATTCCCGTGCAGTAAAGATCCACGCCCTCCCCGACATAGTCAGTCCTTGATCCGCAGGCAGGACAGTACTCCGGCAGCCGGTAAGGCCTTGTCCCCGGCGGTCTTTTCTCCTTGATGACTCTGACCACCGCGGGGATGATGTCCCCGCCCATTTGAACGATCACCGTATCACCGACCCTGACATCCAGCTGATCAATGTAATTCTGGTTGTGGAGCGTGGCTCTCTGGACCCGGGTACCGGCCAGATTGACCGGCTCAAGCAGCGCCAGCGGTGTGATCCTGCCGGTCCTGCCTACCTGGGCCGTGATGTCGATGATTCTGGTCGGCTTTTGTTCCGGCGGGTATTTGTAGGCGACAGCCCAACGGGGATACTTATTGGTGGCTCCGAGCAGTTCCCGTTCAGCCAGCCGGTCCAGTTTAATGACCGCCCCGTCGATCCCGAAAGGAAGCGACAGGCGTTCTTCCTCAATCCGGTCAACGGCCTCCATGATCTGGTCACCCGTGCTTGCGATTGAGATCTCAGGGATGACCAGGAAACCAAGCGCGGACAACCACTCAAGTGCCTCTGAATCATATTCAAAACTTCTGGAGGCGTGCTGAAGCTCAAAGGCGAAAAAAGACAGGCCCCGCTCAGCCACGATAGAGGCGTCTAATTGTCGCAAGGTGCCCGCCGCCGCGTTTCGCGGGTTGGCGAAGAGTTTCTCCCCCTTGTGCTCGAGTTCCGCGTTCAATCTTTCAAAGGATGGATGGGGCATGAAGACTTCACCGCGAACAGCCAGTTCTTCCACCGGCTGGTTGAGGCTGGTTGGAATGGCTCTGACCTGGAGGATGTTTTCCGTGACATCTTCGCCGGAGGTCAGGCCGTCGCCGCGTGTCACCCCCCTGATCAGGCGGCCATTCGCGTAGGTCAGGCTGACTGACAGTCCGTCAATTTTCATCTGAACAAGAAAACGTGGATCCGGGCTCTGTCCGCCGACCTTGGCCGCGAAGGCCTTGACCTCTTCGTGTGAGAAGACATCCAACAAAGATAACATGGGATAGGGATGAGGCACGGAGGCGAATTTTTCCGACAAGCCGCCACCCACAAGCCCAGCCGGCGAATCCGGCTTGGCCAGTTCAGGCCAGCGGGACTCTAGCGCCTGGAGCTTCCGGATCAATTGATCGTAGTCAGCATCCGGCGCCAGTGGTGAGTCCAGGTCATAATAGGCATGATCCAGGATTCTGATCAGGCGGGTCAGGGCCGGCAGGCGCCGGGCAGCTTCCTCCCTGGTGCCGGGAGCCGGCATGGCCAGCTGTCCGGCGACCGAGGCGGCTACAGTGCCCTGTGTCCAGGATTCGGTTCTCGCCTCATGTTCCCCGTAATCCGTCACCTGAATCCGGCTCCTCTCAGGCCTTGCCGGCGCAGCCCAGCACGTTGACGATCTTGTGGGTCACCAGATCCTGAATGGCCTGACGCGCCGGGCCAAGATACTGGCGTGGATCGAAGTGGGAAGGCTGTTCAGCCATGTATTCACGGATAGTCGCCGTCATGGCCATCCTCAGGTCGGTGTCAATGTTGATTTTGCAGACTGCGAGCGACGCCGCCTTGCGGAGCATGCTCTCGGGAATTCCCGTCGCGTCCGGCATGGAACCGCCGTACTTGTTGATGGTGTCGACGTACTGAGGCAGAACGCTGCTGGCCCCGTGCAGGACGATTGGGAAACCGGGCAGCCTGCGGGCCACTTCCTCCAGAATGTCAAAGCGCAATTCCGCTTTTTGACCCGGCTTGAATTTGTAAGCCCCGTGGCTGGTTCCGATGGCGATGGCCAATGAATCACACTTGGTCCGGGTGACAAACTCCTCGACTTGCGCGGGATCTGTGTAGGACGCCTCTTCAGCCGATACCTTGATATCGTCTTCAATCCCCTCCAGCCGACCCAGTTCCGCTTCGACCACCACCGCGGGATTATGGTTATGGGCGTAATCCACGACCTTGCGGGTCAGCGCGATGTTCTCCTCGAAGGACAGATGGGACGCGTCGATCATGACAGAAGTGAAGCCGTTGTCAATGCAATCCTTGCACAGCTCAAAGCTGTCACCGTGGTCCAGGTGAAGCGCGATGGGAAGCTCCGAGTCGATCAGCGCGGCTTCCACCAATTTGACCAGGTAAGTCTGATTGGCGTACCGGCGCGCGCCGGCGGATACCTGCAGGATCAAGGGTGCCTGAAGCTGTTTGGCGGCGTTGACGATCCCCTGGATGATCTCCATATTGTTTACATTGAAGGCTCCGATGGCGTAGCCTCCTTCGTAGGCTTTTTTGAACATGTCTGTTGTTGTCACTAGTGGCATTTGGTTCTCTCCTTTTATCCGGCCTGGATTCACGGCCGGCTTATGATCTCAACGATTAGTATAACACCGCGTCCCGCGGCCTCAGCCTAGTTGTCCAGCTGCCTCAGGAAGGTCAGCTGATCCTCAATCTTCTCCAGCTGTTCCTGGTATTCCTTCCGTTTGGTTTCCTGCTGACGCACGACTTCCTCAGGCGCTTTGCTTATGAATTGTCTGTTGCCCAGCATGGAGTCTGCTCTTGCGACCTCCTGCCGCATGCTGTCCGCCTCTTTCTCAAGACGGCTGACCTCCGAATCCAATTCAATCAGCTCAAGCAGGGGAACAAAAAGCTCGCCTCCGCCAAAGACAATGGCGGCTTCGCCCGCGCGATGAACACCGGCTTCAGGGACCCGTTCGAGCCCCGAGATCCCCGCCAGTCTTTTCAGGGTCTCGCCCGCCGCATCCATTCCTGCGACCAGGGACTCATGGTCGGTCCGCAGCCTGGCCGCAAAATGCTGGGAAGGTTTGATCCGGTATTCTGCCCGCAGATTGCGCACCCCCCTGATGGCGCTGATCATGTCCCGCATCACCTGGTCAGCCTCTTCGTCCTTGTGGTAGGCGGCCGCATCGGGCCAGTCAGACCGGATCAGGAAGGCCTCAGGATGCAGAAGACCATAGACTCTTTCAGTCACAAAAGGCATGAAAGGATGCAGGAGCGCCATGGTATCGGAGAAGACCCGGTAGAGTACCCATTGAGCCGCCCGGCGGCCCGGACCGCCTGCCTGCAATCTTTCCTTGACCAGCTCGATGTACCAGTCACAGAAGAGATCCCAGAGAAAAGAGTAAATTTTCTCCTGGGCCAGCCCCAGCTCCATGGATTCCAGGTGGTCTGTCACCTGGACAATCACTTCCTTCAGCTCCGACATGATCCAGCGATCTTCCAGCGCGAGTTCAAGCGGCTCCGGGTCGCCCGGGGCGATTCCCTCATCCAGGTTCATGACGATGAAGCGGAAAGCATTCCAGATCTTATTGATAAAATTGCGGCCGTTCTCAAATTTCTCCTCACGCCAGCGAAGGTCATTGCCGGGCGCGTTGCCCGTAATCAACGCGAAACGAAGCGCGTCCGCCCCATAAAGATCGATCATCTCCAGGGGATTGACCCCGTTGCCCAGGGACTTGGACATTTTGCGTCCCTGGCCGTCACGGACCAGACCGTGGATCAGGACGGTATGGAAGGGAACCTGGCCTGTCTGGTGGAGGGAGGAAAAGATCATCCTGGCCACCCAGAAGAAAATGATGTCGTAGCCGGTCGCCAGCACATCCGTGGGATAGAAGGTCTTGAAGTCATCAGTCTCGTCAGGCCAGCCCAGAGTCGAAAAGGCCCAGAGCGCCGAGGAGAACCAGGTATCCAGAGTATCCTCATCCTGGACGAGCCGGGAATTGCCGCAGGACGGACAGTGATCAGGCCTGTCTTCCGAGACAACAATTTCCTCACAATCCTGGCAATACCAGGCAGGGATCCTGTGTCCCCACCAAAGCTGCCTGGAGATACACCAGTCACGGATGTTTTCCATCCAATTGAAGTAGATTTTCTTGAAGCGGTCGGGTACGAAACGGGTCTGGCCCTGCCGGACCGCCTCGATGGCGGGCTCTGCCAGGGGTTCCATGCGGACGAACCACTGGAGGGACACCTTGGGCTCCACCACACTGTGGCAGCGCTGGCAGGTTCCGACATTGTGCCGCATGGCTTCCACCTTGACCAGCAGGCCCTCTTCGGTCAAATCCCGCAAAACAGCTTCTCTGGCCTGGGAAGTGGACATGCCCGCGTAGGGGCCGCAGGCGTCGGTCAGACGGCCGTCCGGGGTAAAAATATCAATCACAGGCAGCTGGTGGCGCAGACCGATCTCGTAATCATTGGGGTCATGGGCCGGTGTGATCTTGACCAGACCTGTCCCGAACTCCGGGTCAACATAGTCATCCGCGATGATGGGGATGATCCTGCCGGTAAGCGGCAAACGCAAGGTCCGTCCCAGCAGGCCCCGGTAGCGTTCATCGCCGGGGTGTACCGCGACCGCGGTATCCGCCAGCATGGTCTCAGGCCGGGTCGTCGTGATCTCGATGCCCCCCTCCCCTTCCGCGAATGGGTAATGGATGGTGTAGTAATGGCCCGGCTTTTCCTCATGCTCAACTTCAATGTCCGAAATGGAGGTGCCGCAGACGGGGCACCAGTTGATCATGCGTTCACCCCGGTAAATCAGCCCTTCCCGGTAAAGATTGACAAAAACCCGCGTCACCGCCCGCGACAGGCCCTCGTCCAGGGTAAACCGATGCCGGTCCCAGTCACAGGAGATGCCCATCCTCTTTTGTTGCTCGATGATCCGCTGGTTGTATTCATCCTTCCAGCGCCAGGCGCGGTCGAGAAAACCCTGGCGGCCTACTTCTTCCTTACTGATCCCCTCTTCTTTCATCCGTTGGACCACCACCGCTTCCGTAGCGATGGAGGCGTGATCCGTACCGGGCAAAAAGAGCGCGTTTTTCCCCCGCATCCGCTGAAAGCGCGTCAAGACATCAGGGAGGGTGTTATCCAGAGCGTGACCCATGTGCAGTTCGCCTGTGATATTGGGTGGCGGCATCACCATGCAAAAGGATTCTTTGTCCGAGGGTGACTCCGCCCGAAAGGCACCGGACTCCAGCCAGGCCTTATATATCAAGGGCTCCTCACGGCCTGGATCGAAGCTTTTAGGTATTTGCTCAATTTTGATCATAAGTGATTGCCTTTCTCTACTCCTCTTCCGGTTCAGGCAGGTAAGGGAAATGAACCCGGATGAAAATAAGACTACCCCTCCCATCCGGATCAATCAAGCTGAAAGCGAAGCGGGTCAGCCGGCTGGTGTCGATCGCCAGCTCGTCGCGATGCCAGGTCAGTGTTTGTTGTTTGAATGAATCCTCTATGGGCAGGGCACGGGACTCAAAGAGGACCCCGTTGGCGTCTTGAAGGATCAGCTGTACGCGCTTACGCTGGTGATCTGGATTGAGAACGGTGAGTTCAATCCCCGCATAGGATGAAAGATCCAGAGGTGGGTAAGCGGACGCGTGCGATACGGCCGCGTCCAGGACCAGCGGCCGGTCGTCGGCATTCCAGTAATCCAGCCTCATATCAGCGGCGCTGTAGCCTTCGAGCTCTTCGATCAGGCTCAGCGATCCCCTGCCGGCGGTGACCTCCCAAAGCGGATTGATGCCTGGCCAGTCCTTCTTTTTGGACCTCAGTGATTCCCGGATCAAGGGCTGTTTCCAGCTGAACCAATCCAGCCGGTCACAATCCGCCCAGGGTGTGGGGGTCAGATAAGTTGAGGGTTCCAGATCAAACCTGAAGGGCAGAACCGGGATACCGTCAGCTCCGTAGAGATTGGCCTCGCCGTTGAAAGAGGAAAAACCGTAGGTTAGTGATACCGGATCTTCGATGGAATCGTGCCAGACCAGAATCCGGACCCCGTACAGGATCCTTGCCTCCGCCTTGACGAAGACCCGGCTCTGGTCGCAGATGGCAAAACCCTTGAGTGTGTTATCTCCCTGCCGAAGTTGGAGGCCGTGGCCCTTGACAGCCTGGGGCGACAGATCAATCATCCACTTGTTGCCGATCCGTTCCATGGCAACCGGCTGGGGCGCGCCCCAGGGCAGGTCTCCGCCCTTGATCAGTCCTCTTGCGACAATAGACATCCTGCGGCCGATTTCACGTTTGGCGTAAGGGGTCAGCGCCGCGCAATAATAATCCTGGTCAAGAAAGGAAAGCGACAGGTCGTAGACCGTGATCAGGCCGGCTCTGGCCGGCAGGATATGACAGGCGTGGGCCAGCATCTCGTTGAAGGATGCCAGACTGAAGGCGTTGAGTCCGTTATAAAGGTAAGGTGGCAGCTGGGCGATCAGGAGAACCAGCTGGTCTCCTGCCGGTTCGAACATTTCGTTGAACATGTCGACCAGGAGCCGCAGGGCTCGCAGGTAATAGTCCGGGCTGTCTACATCACTTTCACCCTGCATCCAGAGAACGCCCCTGACGGACAAGCCAACGAAGGGCGCCACCTTATGGTTGAAGATGGCAGCCGGCTGATTCCGGGGCAGGAAAACCCGCTCGAGCGGGATGATGTCCTGCACCATGGTGGCTTTGCGGATGGTGGCCCGGGGGATCACGACAGGGCCGGGACTCGGGCGGTCCGGCCGTCTGCCGTCCAGCAGAGCGACAATCTGCGGTTTGGGAAAAGCGGTCGGTACCTGGGATCCCGCTTCCTTTTCCGTCCTGGTTGTCTCGATTTCGGCGCTGTTCCAGCCCTCTTGATCGCGGTAAAGCTTAACTTCCCTGATATGGTTCTTCAGGATGGGATCGGATTCGATGACGTCCCGCGGCAGCCAGGCATGGATGTAGGTGCCTGGACAGGCAGCGTTGATGACCCCGATGGGGATGTCAAGCTCATAATGCAGTTCTCTGGCGCAGGAAAACGCAATCGCGGAGATCTCCTCCATCAGGTAGGGCTGATCTCCCCCCTGCCATTCCCCGCCCTGGGCTTCCCCCAGCGGGGTATAACTGTATTGGGGAATTTTGTCTGAAAGCCCGTCCGCACTCATCTGGTAAAAACGGACAGCGGCCAGATTGACACAATCGGCCAGCAGTTCTTCCGCGTCAGACATGCGGACGGTTTGCGCCATATTGTCCTGACCCGCCGCGAACCAGACATCACCGACCAGCAGGTCATCAATCACCACCGCTTCAGGTCCCGACCGGACCGTCAGCCTGTAAGGGTCATAGGACGCGCGCTGAGGGGGAAGCCGGAACTCGAAGTAGCCGTCCCGGTCAGCTGTCTCCTCTTCCAGATGAATTAATCCATACTGGGTTTTACCCTCGGAAGCCGGGCGATTTTCGGCGGGAAAACGCTCAAGCTCAACCGTGACTTTATGTCCGCTTTTGGCAAAGCCGAATAATTTTGTCACCGTTTCCTGCTGAAGAACCATGCCGGTTCCAAATACAGCTGCCAGACGCAAGGCGGGCATTCTACACTCCTGTCCTCTTTAACAATTGATTCATTCAGACAATTATACCCTGCGCCGGATCGAACCGGTCAAGGATTACCTCCAGCCGGACAACCCTGGATCCCCGGGCCGCCGACGGGTCCAGGCCCCCGAACTGAACCAGCGAGTCCAGCAGTAAATCAATGCGAAGATGGCCGGTACTTCCCGCACCGGCAGTCAAGGTGACCTGATCGGAATCCCCGACCTGCCAGGCAAAGAGCCTGGGGGTCAGATCCACCGTCACCTTCTTCTTTTTCTGTTGCCTTGTCATGACTACCGGTTCTCCCCCTGAAAAAGTCCTGTCAAAGGCTAACCCTACGCCCGGAGCTTCCAGCAGATAACGGGCGGCTTTGACCCGGGCCATCAGGCTGCCTTTACCAGTGGCCGGTTCCTCCTGGTAATCCACCACTCTGATATCTTTGGGAAATGAGCGGTTGAGCCGATCGACTGCTTCTTCCAGGTCGAAGGCTTGATTGCCGTCCGCCAGTGTCAGGCCGACAGGATCCCGCCGTGTTTCGATCCCCACCCCGACCGGGAGGGCGAAGACCAGCTCCGGGCGGGGATTGAAGGCGTCTACTGTCCAGGAAAGAGGCCAGTCGGCCCGGCTCAGGGCACGTTCGAACAGCCGCATGGTATCCAGGTGGGCAAGCCAGGCGGCAGCACCCTCCCGCCGGTAAAAGAGCAGGATCCGCTTTTTATCTGTCATGACATGCTTCCTCCCGGGCAGACACCGGTCATGTAGACCTGACAACCGCAGGCGGAGCAGAGATCATAGCAGGAGGGGGTTGTCTCACCCCGGGTCGCCTTGTCCCACTCTTCCCTCAGGAAGTTCCGGTTGACACCCACATCCATATGATCCCAGGGGAAGTGCTCGTCGGGGGATCGTTCCCGCCTGTAAAAGCCTGCCCCGCCCGGAATCTGCTCCAGGGCCTTTTGCCATAGCTCCGGTTTGAAATGCTCATGCCAGGCATCCAGATAAGCGCCGGCCTGCCAGGCCTGGAGGATCACCGGCGCCAAACGCCTGTCCCCCCTGGAAAGCACCCCCTCGAGCTCAGAACTCGAAAAATCGTTCCAGCGCAAGGACACCCTCCGATCCCTCAAGCCGGCCGCCAGCTGTTCCTGCTTGGCCGCCATCTCCTCCCGGTTGATCTGCCGCGCCCACTGGAAGGGCGTGAAAGGTTTGGGAATGAAATAGGAGGTGCTGACGGTGACGTTGAGCCGTTTGGATCTCTGCTCCCTGGGCAAGTCGTCCCAGACCGCGATCAATTTGCGGACCAGGGTCACGATCCCCTCCACATCCTCATCCGTCTCAGTGGGCAGTCCAAGCATGAAGTAGAGTTTCAGCCGGTCCCATCCATTGAGGAAGGCGGTCCGTGCCGCGCGGATCATGTCATCTTCGCTGATGTTTTTGTTGATTACGTCGCGCAGTCGCTGTGTCCCCGCCTCGGGGGCAAAGGTCAGGCCTGCCCGTCTGGTTTTGGCTATTTCGCGGGCCAGGTCGAAATCGAAGGCGTCGAGCCTGAGGGAGGGCAATGACAGGTTAATGTGACGGGGCCCGGTCAAAGGCAGAAGTGACCGGACCAGACCCTCCAGATCGGAATAGTCCGTGGTGGACAGGGACAGGAGTCCCATTTCCTCATAGCCGGTGTTGTCGATCAGCTGTTTCGCGGTTTCAAACAGAAGACCCCGGTCACGCTCCCTCAGCGGCCGGTAGGTGAAACCCGCCTGGCAGAAGCGGCAGCCCCTGGCGCAACCCCGCAGAATTTCCATGACCATACGGTCGTGCACCACCTCGATGTTGGGGATAATGGGTTGATTGGGCATGACCGCCTGGTTCAGGTCGGCGATCAGCCTTTTTTCGACCTTGTCAGCGGCGTCGGGATGGACACTCCTGATCCCTTCAACTCTGCCGTCCGGCTCATAATCCACTTGGTAGAAGGAAGGCACGTAAACGCCGGGCAGGCGTGCGGCGGAAGCCAGAAAAGCCTGTCGGTCCAGCCCCTGTCTCTTCTTTTCCTTAACCAGCCCGATGAGTTGGGGCAGGGCTTCCTCCCCTTCACCCAGCAGGATCAGATCCAGAAAGGGCGCCATGGGTTCAAGGTTACAGGCAATCGGTCCCCCGGCGATGACCAGGGGGTCTTTTTCACTTCTTTCAGAGTTGAAAAGAGGAATACCACCCATGTGAAGCATGTCCAGGACACTGGTGTAAGCCAATTCGTAGTGGAGGGAGACACCGACCAGATCAAAGTCCGCAAGCGGTGTTCCCGTCTCAAGGGACGTCAGGGGCAGGCCATTCTCCTTCAGATAATCCCGCATGTCGAAGTCAGGAGCGAAACAGCGTTCGCAAAAGGTATCCTGGTCGCCGTTGAGCAGGGCATAAAGTATCTGTATGGCCAGGTTGGACATGCCAATCTCATAGAGGTCGGGGAAACAAAGGGCGGCGTGCACCTTGCGATCGCGGTCAGAGCCGAAGAATGAGGCGCTCTTGTCAACGGCATTCAATTCCCCGCCCGTGTACCGCGCAGGTTTGTTGACGCCCCGGAGCATGGCGCGGTATTCCGGCTGGTCAAAGCGATTCATGATTCCAACTGTTGGCGAAGCGCCTCGTAGCCCGGCTTGCCCAAAAGGGCGAACATATTTCGCTTATAGGCTTCCACACCCGGTTGATCAAAGGGATTGACACCATTCATCAGGGCGGAAAGAGCGCAGGCGCGCTCGAAGAAATAAATCAGCCGGCCCAGGCAGCGCGCGGATCGTTCCGTCAGCAGGATCTCCATGTTGGGAACCCCTCCCTCCGTATGGGCCAGAGCTGTTGCCTCCGCGGCGCGGCTATTCACCAGCGACACACTGGTCCCCGCCAGATATTCGAGTTCATCGGCCTGGTCGGGATCGGAGGGAAGGATCAGATCCCTGTTCGGTTTATCAAAGCGGACGACCGTCTCAAAGAAAAGTCGGGGGCCTTCCTGAATCAGCTGACCCATGGAATGGAGATCCGTCGTATAGTCCAGGCCGAGCGGGATCAGACCACGGCCATCCTTGCCCTCGCTCTCGCCGAAGAGCTGTTTCCACCACTCGGTCATGTAACGCATGGAGGGCTCGTAAGCGGCCAGCATTTCAGCCAGGTAGCCTTTGCGGTTGAGCAGGATCCGGTTCACCGCATAGCGGTCACAGGGCGGCAGACCTTCCGCCGGACTTGTCAGGCAACGGGCGCGCTCCTCCCGTGCCCCCTCCAGCAGGGATTGGATATCCAGGCCAGCCACTGCGATGGGAAGCAGACCGACAGGTGTCAGTACCGAATAGCGGCCCCCGATGTCATCGGCGATCTCGAAGGAGGTCAAGCCCAGGTCGTCCGCCACCTGCCGCAAGGCACCCTGCTCCCGGTCAGTCGTGATGAAGATCCGGTCCGCCAGTTGATCATCGCCCAGATGCCCCAGGATCTGCTGGCGCAAAACCCGAAAGGCAATGGCGGGTTCGGTGGTCCGGCCCGACTTGGAAATCACATTGATTGCCACCCGCTTGTCCCTGGTCACTTCAATCAGGTCCCGCAGGTAGTCTGCACTGAGCTGATGGCCGGCAAAGAGGACGGGAAGTCCGGGACGCTGATCGGCCGGCAGAAAAGCTGAAAAATGATGGGACAAGGCTTCGATCACGGCCCGCGCTCCCAGATAGGAGCCGCCGATCCCGATCACGATCAAGAGGTCAAAATCCCGGCGGATCCGGTCGGCGCTGGCCTGAATGACCCTGATCTGTTCCGGATCCATGGTTTCCGGCAGGTCAATCCAGCCGGTGTAGTCGGAGCCGGGACCGGTCCTCTGGTCCAACATATCGCGCGCGACCCGTAATTGGGCTTCCATCTGATCACGCTCATGCGCAGCGATAAAGGGAGCGGTCAGTTTGTCATCATAAATCAACATCTTCTATCTTTCCTTTTCAATGGGTCTTACCAGGTAACCTTCCGAGTCACCGCCCGTCACCCGCACAACGCGGCCGCGGGAGATCAACTGGTCCGATACAGCGGGAAAGGTCTGGCTTTCCCGGTCGCTTTTCAATTTCGCCGGATCAGGGTCAAGGGGCCGGATCTGGCCGACGCGGCCGGCGCGGAGATCCGAGACCACCAGGGCGCGTTGCCCGACCAGCTTGCCGTGCTGCCGGTTCATGGAGGCGACGGTCCTCTTCTCGGTAAACTGGCGGAGCAGGGTCAGTGAGGCCGCTAGCAGGCCCAAAAGGACCAGCAGCTGGAAGGAAAGTCCCAAAAGTCTTGCCAGCTCGGTTGGGGTCACCGCATCCTCCTCAACTCATCCGCACATAGCCGAGTTCTTCCATCCGGATCAGATCCAGGCTGGCTGCCCGGTCGCGTAAATGCTTGTAGGCTTCCGCCCAGGTCATAAAATAATAGGGTGCGAAGAGGTGCAGGGTGACCCAGGGAAAACAAATGCAAAGCAGACAGAGCAGGATCCAGCCCAAAAAGGACAGATCCAGAAGGAACATCCTGCCGATCTGGCCCTTGGTCATGGCCCTTGACAGCTTCAGCACCCGCCTGGCCCCCAGGGAGGGGTTGTCAGCCAGCAGATAGGGAACCAGCCGGTAGCTGTATCGTTTCCTGACCATGACCACCGTCATGACGAGGGAGAGTCCCATTGTCAGGTAGAGCATGGGCAGGCCAAAGACAAAAAGTGGCAGCCTGTATTGCTTGGCCAGACGGAGGACCAGACCCTCCGTCAAGGCCGCCCGGTTGAAGAGGGCGTGAAAGAGCACAAGCTGGAAGGGCAGGATCCCCAGGATCAGGATCAGCCCCGGAATCAGAGTCCACACCAGAAGCCAGACCGAAGTCCAGAGCATGCCTCCGACTGTTTTCCCGTAATCACCTTTGCGGAAAAGTGAGAACATCATGGAAAAAGGTGGAGCCATACCGTGGTGGGAAGCCCGGAGATACCAGCGTTCCCGCCCAACGGCGATCACATTGCCCACCAGGATTTTGTAAAGGGTGGTCGCGGCCACAGTCAGGACAAGACCCAGCAGGGCGAAACGCCAGCCCAGGCTGAGCTGGACGGCATAAGAACCCAGCCACTCAAGCAGCTCCTCATAAGACAGGACGGTCCCCCCGATTCCCGACAGACCGTCCAGGAAAGGCAGGCTGACAGCAGGCAAATACCAGTTGCTGGCAAATGAAAGCAACAGGGACGCGGCGCCGGCGATCAGGGAGGTGACAACAGCGACGCCCAGGGCGTCGCCGTATTTACCGGACAGATAGCTGCGGGCATCAAGCTTGAGTTTTGCTCTCTTCATGGACTGTCTCTTCCTCCGTCTCATCGGTCCCGCACTCAAGGCGTTCACCGCCCATCCACCTGAACAAATAACAGCCGCTTCCGTCGATGGCAACCCCATCTTTTTTATCACGGGGCTCACTGCCTTCGGGCGCCAGATCGACGACCACCCGCGTCGCAGAAGCGATTTCACGGGTCAGCCAGAGATCGGCCAGCGTGTCCTCAATCCTTCGCTGAATGGTCCTGCGAAGTGGCCTGGCCCCGAACTTGGGATCGTAGCCCTCGCTGGCCAGCGCCTCACGAGCCGCTGCCTCGACAACCAATTCAATCCCACGTTGTTCGAGTGTTTTTTCGGGTTCTTTGAGCATCAGATCAACGATCTCCCTGATCTCGCCCTTGGAGAGCTCATGGAAGATGACCACTTCATCAATACGATTGAGAAATTCAGGCCGGAATAGTTCCTTGAGGACCGTGTCGACACGATCTTCCATGGCCTGATGGCCCCTGGCGCCAAAGCCCATTCCATGCGACTTGAGCGTGGTGCCGGCGTTGGAGGTCATGACAATAATGGTATTTTCGAAATTGACGACGCGTCCGTGACTGTCAGTCAGCCTGCCGTCGTCAAGGATTTGAAGCAACATGTTGTAGACGTCAGCATGGGCTTTTTCGATTTCATCGAACAGAACTACGCTGTAAGGCTTGCGGCGGATTTTCTCGGTCAGCTGCCCGCCATCGTCGTAGCCGACATAGCCCGGCGGGGAACCAATCAGCTTGCTGACGGTGTGGGGTTCCATGAATTCCGACATGTCAAGCCTGACCAGATTGTCCTCAGAGTCAAACATGGTCTCAGCCAGGCTTTTGACCAGCTCGGTCTTGCCGACCCCGGTCGGCCCGACGAAGAGGAAGGAGGCCGGCTTGCGTTTGGGCGCGAAGCCCGCCCGTGTCCGCCTGACTGCCCGGGCCAGTGCATTGATCGCTTCGTCCTGCCCCACCACCCGGCGGTGGAGTCTTTCCTCCAGATTCAGGAGGCGGTCGGATTCCGACTGGGTCAGTTTCTGCACAGGGATGCCAGTCCACATCTCCACCACGCCCGCGATATTCTGTTCTGTTATCTCAACCGGTTGGCAGTTTTGTTCAACTCCCTCGATTTCGCTTTCGAGCCTGATCAACTCCGAACGCATGTCCTGGAGGATTTCATAATGGCGGAGCGCGTCGTCCGATTCAGACTGCTCGGAGACCTCGGCTTCCTTTTCCTCGCAGAGATCAACCAGCTCATCGCGCCGGTCACCCAGATGCTTGAGCAGGGTCAGGCATTCCGAGTCCAGATTCTGTCTGGATCCCGCCTCGTCAATCAGGTCAATGGCCTTGTCGGGCTGATACCGGTCCATGATGTAGCGGTTGGAGAGCCGGACCGCGGCCTCCAGTACGGGAACCGGGAAAATCACATGGTGGTGCTTCTCGTAATAATCTTTCACTCCCATGAGAATCTGCAGGGTCAGGTACTCGTCGGGCTCGTCGATCATGACTTTCTGGAACCTGCGTTCCAGCGCGGAGTCCTTCTCGATAAAGCGGCGGTACTCATCCAGCGTGGTTGAGCCGATCACCCTGATTTCACCTCTGGCCAGGGCCGGTTTCAGGATATTGGCGGCGTTCATGGCGCCCTCCGCGTCTCCCGCGCCCATGATGTTGTGCAGCTCATCGATGACCAGGATGACGTTGCCGGACCTTCTGGCGTCATCGACCACGCCCTTCATCCGGCTTTCGAACTGGCCGCGGAACTGGGTCCCCGCCACCATGGCGGTCATATCCAGCAAAAACAACTCCTGATCCAACAGTTTGGCAGGCACCCTGCCCTCAGCGATCCGGACGGCCAGGCCTTCTGCGATGGCTGTTTTGCCTACGCCGGCCTCCCCGATCAGGGCGGGATTATTCTTGGACCGTCTGTTCAGAATCTGGATGGTCCGGGCCAGCTCCTCTTCACGTCCGATGATCCGGTCGATTCTCCCGGCCGCGGCCTCCGAAGTCAGGTTAATGGCGAATTGTTCCAGGAATTTGCGTTTGCGTTCTTTCTTGTCCCGGGTATTTTTGCGGCCGGGCCTGGAACGGCGATAGCCTGACAATTCATCGGGCTCACCAATGCTGGCCGGCATCAATTCCCCGATGGAGGCATGTGGCCGCAGGGTAGGTGGCTTTTGCCCCGGTTTTTCCGCTTCCTCTTCTTCCTCCTCACTGTCTGCCTGCTTGGGGAAAAGCCCTTCCCCAAACGGCAGGCCGGAAAGTGAAGACAAGTCCGTCAGATCGGACGACAGGAGACCCTTGAGCAGGTCTTCCGGATTTTTCGCGGAAATTCCCGCCAGAACCTCATTCATGCGCGCGGTAATTTCGTCGATGTTGTCCTCGGAAATCCCGGCGCGGGAAAAGAGCTGGTCCAGCCCCGGCAGGTCCGACTCAAAGGCACACTTGAGACAGATCCCGTCCATGCGGGCCTCGCCGTCTTCATAGCGGGTCGTGAAGATGGCCGCTTCATTCTTATTACAAATTGAACATTTACTCATCTTTATCTATTTCCCAATCATGCCCCTCTTCTCCCCTATCATAAGGGATCAGGCCTGTCCTTCTCAAGAACAAGGGCTACTTTTCGCGCTGCTGTAGGCCAGTTCCCGGTTGAGGATGGAGGCCAGGTAGACGCCGGTGAAAGAGTCGGGACAGGCCGCCACTTCCTCGGGTGTCCCCGTCGCGATGACCTGCCCTCCCCGGTCCCCTCCTTCGGGTCCCAGGTCGACAATGTAATCAGCGGTTTTGACCACATCCAGATTGTGCTCAATCACAATCACGGTATTGCCCGCGGATACCAGCCTTTGCAGGATGCCTGTCAGCCGGTGGACGTCTGCGGCGTGAAGACCGGTCGTCGGCTCATCCAGAATGATCAGGGTCCTGCCTGTACTCCGCTTGGAGAGCTCGAAGGCCAGCTTGACCCGCTGGGCCTCCCCTCCCGACAATTGCGTCGACGACTGACCCAGCTTGATGTAGCCCAGACCTACGTCTTCCAGGGTTTGGAGTTTCCTGGTGATGCCGGGGATATTTTCGAAAAATTCCAGAGCCTCGCTGACCGTCATCTCCAGAACGTCGCTGATGTTCTTTCCTTTGTAGAGGACTTCCAGGGTTTCCCGGTTGTAGCGCTTGCCGTGGCAGACATCACAGATCACGAAGACATCGGGCAGGAAGTGCATCTCGATCCGGTTGACCCCGTTGCCTGAACAGGCCTCACACCGGCCTCCCTTGACATTGAAACTGAAACGGCCCGGCTTGTAGCCCCGTTGTTTGGCCGCCGGCGTCTCCGCGAAAAGAGACCGGATCAGATCAAAGGTTGAGGTGTAGGTGGCCGGGTTGGATCGCGGTGTCCTGCCAATGGGCGTCTGATCGATGGCGATCACCTTGTCCAGCTGATCGATCCCCTCGACCGCGTCAACCTGACCGATGACCCTGCGGGAGCGATTCAATTCACTTTCCAATTTCTTCAAGAGGATGTTATTGACCAGCGAACTCTTGCCGGAGCCCGAGACCCCGGTGACACAGGTCATGACTTCCAGAGGAAGCTCCAGATCAAAATTTTTGAGGTTATTCTCGCGCGCGCCCCGGATGGTCAAAAAGCCCTGATCGGTCGGCCGCCGGCTTGCGGGAACCGGAATGCGCTTGCGGCCTGACAGGTATTGCCCCGTGATGGAGTCGCAGTCCGCCGCGATGTCATCGGGCCGTCCCTGGGCCACAATGCGGCCACCGTGGACACCGGCCCCCGGACCGATGTCAATTACATGGTCGGCCTCCCAGATGGTCTCCTCGTCATGCTCGACAACCAGGACGGTGTTGCCCAGATCCCTGAGATTCTTAAGCGTGTCAAGCAACCTGATGTTATCGCGCTGGTGGAGACCGATACTGGGCTCATCCAGCACATAGAGTACGCCGGTCAGCCCCGCGCCGATCTGGGTCGCCAGGCGGATCCTTTGCGACTCGCCTCCGGACAGGGTCCCCGACGAACGCGCCAGGGTCAGGTAATCCAGGCCTACGTCCAGGAGAAAATGCAGGCGGGCCATGAGCTCACGCATGACAGGCCTGGCAATTCTGGACTTGGCTGGCGGAAACTCCAGGTCCTCGAAAAAGGTATAAGCGCCGGAGATCGACAAATGCGTCAGCTGGTGAATGTTCTGTCCGCCGACCGTCACGGCCAGTACCTCCGGTCTCAGGCGGGCGCCTTTGCAGACCGGACAGGGCGTTACCAGCATATAGCGGTGATAATATTCTTTCATTTCAGGTGAGGAGGTCTCGTTGTAGCGCCGTTCCAGAATGGGAATGACCCCCTCCCAGCTGGTATGGTAAGGCCTGCCCTTGTTATAGCGGGTCCGGCTGGTATCGACCACCAGTTCCTCACCCCCGTTGCCAAAGAGGATCAGTTCCCTGGCTCGGTCGCTCAGCTCCTGCCAGGGGGTCTCCAGTGAAAAGCCGTATTTATCCGCCAACGCCTCCACATGGCAGTAAGACCAACTGGTCTCATCCGTAAAATGGAAGCCGGTCACATCAATGGCTCCGCCCTTGATGGAAAGAGCAGGATCCCCGATCACAAATTCAGGTGCGAAGTGAGTCCGTTCGCCCAGGCCGGTGCACTCAGGGCAGGCCCCATAGGGATTATTGAAGCTGAACATCCTGGGTGATAACTCGCCCAGGCTGATTTCACAATCCGTGCAGGACCATTTCTGTGAGAAAATCTGTTCGCTGATCTTACGGTCCCCGTCGTCCGGATCCGGCTCCTCGAAACGGACCAGAACCAGATCATCCGCCAGCTCGAGCGCGGTTTCGATTGAGTCTGTCAGCCTGTTCTCGATGCCGGGACGACGGACCAGCCGGTCGACGACCACCTCAATGGTGTGTTTTTTGTTGGGTGCCAGCTGGAGGTCGGCGTCAAGCTCCGTCATGATGCCGTCCACCCGCACACGGACAAAACCCTGGGATTGGATCCGTTCGAGCAGACGGACATGCTCGCCCTTCCGGTCGCGCACCAGGGGCGCCAGCAGGGTCAACCGGGTGCCTTCCGGCCGCGACATGACGGCATCCGTAATCTGGTCGATGGTCTGCCGCTCAATCTCTTTGCCACAGACCGGACAATGCGGCGTCCCCACCCGGGCATAGAGCAGCCTCAGGTAGTCATAAATTTCTGTCACCGTTCCGACGGTGGATCTGGGGTTGCGGCTGGTCGTCTTCTGGTCGATGGCAATGGCCGGCGAAAGACCGTCAATCCGGTCAACATCCGGTTTCTGAGCCTGACCCAGGAACTGACGGGCATAGGAAGAGAGGGATTCGACATAGCGACGCTGACCTTCCGCGTAGATGGTATCGAAGGCCAGGGACGATTTGCCTGAGCCGGAGATGCCGGTCAGCACCACCAGCTTATTTCGGGGGATATGGACCTCAATCTCCTTCAGGTTATGTTCACGTGCGCCATAGACGCTTATTTCTGATTTCATGGCTTGTATTTTATCATAGCGGCCGGACCGGATTGTGAAGTAAATTCAAAGATAGAAGCCTGCCGCAAGCCTTTGTGGCGGGATTGACGGGTTTGCCTCCAGCCCTTTCATAGCCTATAATTTCCCACATATAGTGAGAGTTAGGGAGCCCCGTATTTTGCCATGTTCCTTCATCAATTAGCCATCGATCAGTGCGCCCGTATTGTCCGTGTCCACGGCAAGGGCGAGTTGCGGCGCCGCCTCCTTGATATGGGTCTGACTCCGGGCACCACCGTCAAGCTGGTCCGCATGGCTCCCCTGGGAGATCCCATGCAGCTTTGCCTGAGAGGTTACAAACTTTCCCTGCGGCGCGAAGCTGCCCGGGACATCGAAGTTGAACCGCTCAGTGCCTGTGCCGGCACCTGTACGGTTGCCTGCGCCCACAGAACCCCCGGCTGCTGGCAGGGTGATACCGACTGCGTTCGCCGTGAGCGGGGAAGTGGAAGAAGGTGGCGATGGCGCAGGAAAAATTGACATTTGCCCTGATGGGCAATCAAAATTCGGGCAAGACCACGCTTTTCAACAGACTGACGGGTAGTGACCAACAGGTATCCAACTACCCCGGCGTCACCGTTGAGCGCGTGGAAGGCCGCATGAAGGGCTATCCCGAATGCACCATCGTTGACCTGCCGGGCATCTATTCCCTCTCCCCCTATTCACCCGAAGAAATCATCAGCCGTGATTTCCTCATCGGCGAAAAACCCGACCTGATCATGAACATTGTCGACGCGACCAGCCTGGAACGGGGCCTTTACCTGACCCTTCAACTGATCGAGCTGGATATTCCCATGACCCTGGCCCTGAACATGATCGACGAGATGCCGGCGCTGGGCCGTCAAGTCGATGTCGACCAGCTCCAGGAAGAGTTGGGGATTCCCGTCGTGGCCATCTCCGCCAGCCAGAATAAGGGTGTCTCGGAGTACGCCAGAAGATCAGTGGAGACCGCCAGGGACAAGATCAAGCCCAAGAACCCCGACCTTTGTTCGGGTACGGTACATCGGGCCATCCACTCCATCGCGGCCCTGATCGAGGATCACGCCGAGACCATCCAGGTCACTCCCCGTTTTGCCGCGACCAAGCTGGTCGAAAGTGACGAGCTCTTCATTCCATCACTGGGTCTTAACCAGAATGAGCTGGACGCGGTTGAGCATATCGTCGTTGAGCTTGAACGGGAAAGCGGAACGGATCGCTGGGCCGCCATGGCCGACATGCGCTATGAATTCATTTCAGGGATTGAGCACAAGGTGCTGACCTGTGAATATCCCAACTACGAGGAGGTGCCCACCTTCAGCCGGACCCTGGATCGGATCCTGGTCCACAAGTATCTGGGGATTCCGATCTTTTTCGCCATTATGGCCGCAGTCTTCTGGATTACCTTCGGGCCGGCGGGCAGTTTTCTGAGTGAGGGATTCGCGGAACTGATCGGCTGGGCCGGTGAGGGAGTCGGGGGACTGATGGCGTCGGCAGGTATAAACCCCATCGTCCAATCCGCTGTGGTTAATGGGATTTTCTCAGGTGTGGGCAGTGTCGTGGAATTTCTGCCCATGATCCTCCTGCTCTTTTTCCTGCTGTCACTACTGGAGGACAGCGGCTACATGGCCCGGGTCGCCTTTATGATGGACCGGCTGTTGCGGCATATCGGCCTGTCCGGCGCCAGCATGGTACCCATGTTGCTTGGCTTCGGCTGTTCCGTCCCCGCCGTCATGGCCACCCGAACCCTGCCTTCCAAGCGGGACCGCTACCTGACCACCCTCTTGATCCCCTTCATGAGCTGTTCGGCCAAGGTTCCCGTGTACGGTCTTGTCGCCAGAACCCTCTTCCCCCGTCATGTCACCCTGGTTGTACTGGGTCTTTACATCCTGGGCATGGTCCTGGCCATCCTGACGGCGCTTCTGCTCAGACGCACCCTCTTCCGGGGCGAGCCCTCCCCTTTCATCCTCGAGTTGCCTCTTTACCGCTTCCCCTCCCTCCTGACTCTGGGCAAGCTGGTCTGGCGGCATGCCAGAGAGTTCTTCTACCGGGCCTTTACCATCATCATGCTGGTCACCATGATCATCTGGTTCTTCCAAACCTTTGACTTCCGATTCTTCCCAGTTGCCAGCCCCGATGACAGCATGCTGGCGACCATGGCCCGCTGGATCAGTCCTGTTTTCGCGCCTCTGGGCTTCAACAACTGGGCCGTGACAAGCGCCCTCATCGCCGGCTTCACCGCCAAGGAAGTGGTAATCAGCGCCCTGTCGGTCGCGACCGCAGCGACCGCGCCCACCCTGCAAATTGCCCTGACCGGACTTTTTACCCCGCCTGCCGCCATCGCCTTCCTGGTCTTCATCCTGCTTTATACCCCCTGCGCCGCCGCTGTCACGGTCATGAGCCGGGAGCTCAATCTCAAGCGGGGCGGCTTCCTTCTGATCGTCCTTTACCAGACAGGTCTGGCCTGGGTGGTTTCCTTTCTGGCCTACCGGCTGGCCCTTCTCGTGTTATAAAGGAAGCAGGAGATCAATCCGCTCATGAAGACTTCACTCGATCAATTCATTCGTGACCTGACAGGCAGACGTATCGCTGTCATCGGCGCCGGCATCAGCAACCGGCCGCTGATCAAGTGGCTTTACCAGTTCAACCGGGATATCACCGTCTTCGACATGATGTCAGACCGGGATCCAAGGCTGGGCAAGATACGTGACAGCATGTCATTACAGGGAATTGAGCCGCATTGGCACACCGGGGAAGGTTATCTTGACAAGCTGACCGGCTTTGACCTCATCTTCAGGACACCCAAGATGAAACTTGACCTGCCCCAGTTGATCCGCGAACGTGAACAGGGAGCTGTCATTACTTCTGAGATTGCCCTCTTCACCGAACTTTGCCCCGCTCCCATCTATGGGATTACCGGCAGTGACGGCAAAACCACCACCACGACCCTGATCAGCCTGATGCTGGAAGAAGGCGGCCACCGTGTCTTCACCGGGGGCAACATCGGAACGCCCCTGCTGGACAAGATCGAGCGCATCTCCCCTGCGGATCGTGTCGTCCTTGAATTGTCCAGTTTCCAGCTCATGGACATGCTGCCGCTGATCCACCGGGCGGTCATCACCAACATTATTCCCAATCATCTGGACTTCCATCTCGACTTCGACGAATACATCGAGGCCAAGAAGAACATTTTCCGGGTCCAGGGAGTCCTGGACGCCCTTATTTTGAATGCAAAAGACCCTGTCTCCTCCGCTTTCCAGCGCCTGGCCAAGGGCCAGCTCCGTCTCTTCAACAGCGCGCCGCACGATCGCCTGACGACCTCAGGCAGGGATCAGGGCCGGCTCTGGCTCAAGCAAGCCGGTCAGGAGCTTGAGGATCTGCTCCATGAAGAGGAAGTCATCCTGCCGGGCGCCTTCAACCTGGAGAATATCCTGGCAGCCGCGGCCGCGACCGCCGGTGACATTACCCCCGAAGCAGTCCGACTGGTCGCCCGTTCCTTTAAAGGCGTTGAGCACAGGATCGAGCTGGTCCGTGAACTGGACGGTGTACGCTGGTACAATTCTTCCGTCGACAGTTCGCCCGACCGCACCCGCAAAACCCTGGAGGCTTTCTCGGACAGAAAGCAGCCCCTGATCCTGATCGCGGGCGGACAGGACAAAAACTCGGACTACACCGGCCTGGGCCAGGCCATGGCACGGGCTGGCAGGCGGTTCATTCTGACCGGAGAAAATGCCGCCCTGATCGAGCAGGTGCTGAAGGACGAATCCCAACTGGCCGGAGTCAACTTCAAGGACATCAGGGTTGAGATCGTCTCGGATCTGGAAGAGGCCGTACGCAAGGCCCGGAAGCTGGCCTCTCCGGACGACAGCGTCCTCCTCTCACCTGCAGGCACCAGCTATGACCGCTACCAGAATTTTGAGGAAAGGGGCAATCATTTCAAGCAACTGGTCAGGGATCTCAGTTGACCGCATTGGTGTGTTGCCTCTTCATTTTTCTCATGCTATAATTCAATCCGTTGCGGACGGCCCCATGGTCAAGTGGTCAAGACGTCGCCCTCTCACGGCGAAATCAGGAGTTCGACTCTCCTTGGGGTCACCAGTAACAAGTACGCGGCCATGGCGGAATTGGCAGACGCGCTAGATTCAGGTTCTAGTCGGGGAATACCCGGTGGAGGTTCAAGTCCTCTTGGCCGCACCAGCC